>JAJFFI010000071.1 GCA_021776755.1 Alphaproteobacteria bacterium
TGCCGGCAAGCGCGCTCTGGCCACCGGTCGCCGGGCCGGGCGTCACGGGAACCGTGGGGACGGCTGCGGTCGAACCCGCCGTGGCGCCGCCGGTGCCGCCCGCCGCCGTTGACCCGGTGGTTTGCGCCAGCACACCGACATCGAGCCATGCAGGATCGAACCATCCCAGCATCCATGTGCCGGCATCCGCCAGTACAGGCATCAACATCATCGGAAGGATCGTGGCCGCCTCGGCCATCGCATTCTCCATTTACCCACCCCGTTCTTATGGTTCCATCATCAGGTTCAGGTTTTTGCCGTGTCGTCCTGACGGGCGGTTACTTGGCCGAGCGCCGCCATGACGGGCTCGGGAATCCGGGCGGGCCGGCCTTCGCGGTCCATGCAGGCGACCCGAAGCCGCAATCGCACCAGATCGCCGCCGCCGCGGCGGATGATCTGTTCAGTCCGGAGGCTCGCGCCGCGAAGCTCGACCATCCGGCTGTGGACCTCGAGCAGATCGTCGAGACGGGCCGGCATCCGGTAGTCGATCTCGCAGTTCCGCACGGCAAATCCGACGCCGTAGGTGGCGAACATTTCCTCCTGTCCGAAGCCCACCAAGCGCAGCAACTCTGTACGGGCGCGCTCGGCAAACTTCAAGTAATTGGCGTAATAGACGATGCCACCGACGTCGGTATCCTCGTAATAGACCCGCACCGGAAAAACGTGGACGCCACCCCGAATTTCGCCGCTGGTGATAGTCATCCAATAGGGCCTTTTTGTGTCGCGGGCATGACTTAGCTGCTGTCGGCGTCGCCGTTGTCGCCGGCCCGGGTGAGGAGGTCCATCTGGTCCCCGGAGCGCCTCGGCGGGGCGAGATCGAGGTAACGGTAGCCCTCTTCCGAAACCATGCGCCCGCGCGGCGTGCGGTGCACGAGGCCCTGCTGGATCAGGTAGGGCTCGATCACGTCTTCGATCATGTCGCGGGCCTCCGAGAGGGCCGCGGCCAGGGTCTCGGCGCCGACCGGCCCGCCGCCGTATTTCTCGGCGATCAGCAGAAGGTAGCGCCGGTCCATCGCATCCAGCCCGCGGGCATCGACCTCGAGCCGGTTCAGCGCCGCGTCCGCCTCCGTGCGCCCCACCTGTGGGTGGCCATCTACGGCCGAGAAATCGCGCACCCGGCGCAGCAGCCGGCCGGCAACCCGGGGCGTGCCCCGCGAGCGCCGCGCGATCTCGGCGGCGCCGTCAGGCGTGAGCTTCAACTCGAGCACGCCCGCCGAGCGCTCGACGATCTGCTGCAGCTCGGCCTCGCCGTAGAACGAGAGCCGTAGCGGGATGCCGAAGCGGTCGCGGAGCGGCGTGGTGAGCAGGCCGGATCGGGTCGTGGCGCCGATCAGCGTAAACGGCGGCAGGTCGATGCGGATCGAGCGCGCCGCCGGGCCCTCGCCGATGATGAGATCGAGCTGGTGATCCTCCATCGCGGGATAGAGGATTTCCTCGACCGCCGGGGCGAGACGGTGAATTTCGTCGATAAACAGCACGTCGCGCGGCTGGAGATTCGTGAGCAGGGCCGCGAGATCGCCAGCCCGCGCGATGACCGGGCCCGAGGTAGCGCGGAAATCGACGCCAAGCTCGCGGGCGACGATCTGGGCAAGCGTCGTCTTGCCGAGGCCGGGCGGGCCGAACAGCAGCGTGTGATCCATCGCCTCGCCACGCGCGCGGGCCGCCTCGATGAAAACGCGGAGATTGCCGAGCACCTGGGTCTGGCCCACGAATTCGTCGAGCCGCTGGGGACGGATCGCGGTCTCGCCCCGGTCCTCGGTGCTGAGCTCGCCGGAGATGACGCGGTCCTCGTTCATGGGATCCTGCTCATCCGGCGGCCATTTCGCGGAGCGCGAAGTTGATCAGCTTGCCGGTGTCGGCGTCGTCGCCGAGCATCTTGCGGGCGATGCCGACATAGTTTGCGGCTTCGGCCTGCTTGTAGCCGAGGTTGACGAGGGCGGAGATCGCATCCGCCTCGGCCTTCGATTTCGGCGAGGCGGCAGCGCGGTCGGCAACGGCCAGCGGGTCGCCCGCGATTGCACCCGCCTTGTCCTTGAGCTCGGAGACGATCCGGCCACCGAGCTTGGGCCCGACGCCGTTGGCGCGGGTCAGCATGGCGCCGTCCTGCCCCGAAATGGCGTTCGCAAGCTCGCCTGGGTTGAGCGCCGAGAGGATCGCAAGCCCGACACGCGCGCCGACACCCTGCACGGTGGTGAGCAACCGAAACCAGTCGCGCTCGCTCTCGCTGGCAAAGCCGTAGAGGTGAATGTGGTCTTCGCGCACATGGGTCTCGACATGCACGGCCGCCGCTTCGCCGACGCCGGGCAGCGCCGCGAGCGTGCGGGCCGACGCATACACCAGATATCCCACGCCGCCGACATCAATGATGGCCGCGTCATCAAGCAGCGCGTCCAGGCGGCCCGAAAGCTTGGCGATCATCGCACGGTCCCGCTTGCGGCAAGCCGGGCTTCGAGATCGCGGGCGCCGGCGTAGTGGCTGTGACAGATCGCGGCCGCGAGCGCATCGGCTGCATCCGCGTCCGTGACCTTCGTTCCCGGCAGCAGGCGCGCGACCATGTCCTGCACCTGTTTCTTGTCGGCATGACCGACGCCGACGACGGATTTCTTGATCCGGTTGGTGGCGTATTCAGCGACCGGTATTCCTGCCCGTGCCGGGGCGAGCAGCACGACGCCGCGGGCCTGGCCGAGCTTCAGGGTGGAGTCCGGATTCTTGTTCACGAAGGTCTCTTCGACCGCGGCTTCATCGGGGGCGTACTCAATGACGACCGCCGTGACGCCGTCATAAAGCTGGACGAGGCGGGCCGGCAAGGGGAGGGCGGCGTCGGTTGTCACCGCGCCATGGGCAACGTGGCTGAGGCGGTTGCCGGTGCATTCGATGACACCCCAGCCGGTGCGCCGGAGACCGGGGTCGAGGCCGAGGAGCCGCATGCCGGCGTCAGGCGGAGAGGCGCGCGAGCACCTCGTCCGACATCTCGAAATTGGCCGATACCGTCTGCACGTCGTCACTGTCCTCAAGCGCATCGAGCAGCTTGATCAGGCTCTCGGCCTTGTCCTCCTCGACCGGCACGGTGTTCTGGGGCTTCCAGACCAGGCCCGCGCGTTCGGGCGCGCCGAACTTCTCCTCGAGCCCCTCGCGGACGGTGTTGAAATCGTCGGCCTCGCAGACGACCTCGTGCGCCTCGTCGCCGGACGCGACGTCCGTGGCGCCCGCTTCGAGTGCTGCCTCGAACATGGCATCGGCGCTGGCGGCGGACGCCGGATAAACCACTTCGCCGACCCGGTCGAAGGCGAAACTGACGGCGCCCGTCTCGGCGAGATTGCCGCTGTATTTCGAAAACGCCGCGCGTACCTCGGCGGCCGTGCGGTTGCGGTTGTCGGTCAGCGCCTCGACGATCACCGCGACGCCGCCAGGTCCGTAGCCTTCGTAGCGCACCTCGTCGAAATTCTCGCCCTCGCCGGATCCGGCCGCGACCTTGACCGCCTTCGAGATGCGGTCATTCGGCATGTTCTGCGCGCGGGCCGCCGCGACCGCCGTCCGGAGGCGCGGATTGGCATCCGGGTCGGGGCCCGACTCCTTGGCCGCGACCGTAATTTCGCGCGCCAGCTTGGCGAACATTTTCGCCCGCTTGGCGTCCTGCGCACCCTTACGGTGCATGATGTTCTTGAATTGTGAATGGCCAGCCATTTCGGCGTTCCGGTCCTTCGTTCTGCGTGGGGGCTAACGGCGCGAAGATACCACAAGCGCAGGTGATGCCACACGCTTGCGGACTCTCCCTGAGTCCCCGGGCAAAAAGTCCGCGCGGGAAAGTCTCCTTAAAGTTACACGTTGTTAAGGCGTTGCGGCGATACTGCTTGCTGAGAAAACCGCGAAATCGACCACAGCCGCCCGGGGGCCTGGGCCTTTACCAGACAGGCAGATTGTCCAATGAAACGCATGTTTCCGCACGCGCTTAACTTTCTCGCCGCCGCGCTGATTCTGTCGGCGCCGGTGGCTTCGGCCGCACCGGGCGTCACAGATGACGAGATTCTGTTCGGTCAGTCGGCAGCCTTCGAGGGTCCTGCGGCCGAACTCGGCAAGGGCATGAACCTCGGCATTCGCGCGGCCTTTGCCGAAGCCAATCGCGCAGGCGGCGTGAAGGGCCGAAAGCTCCGGGTCGTCCAGTACGACGACGGCTACGAGCCAGACCGGGCGATGGAGCAGACCCGGAAGCTCATCAACAAGGACAAGGTCTTCGCACTGATCGGCGGCGTCGGCACACCGACGTCGAAGGCCGTGCAACCCATCGCGAGTGCTGCCGGCGTCCCCTATATCGGCCCGTTCACCGGCGCCGAATTTCTGCGCTATCCGCACAAGCCCTGGGTGATCAACGTGCGCGGCTCGTACTATCAGGAAACCGAGGCCTGGATCGCGCATCTGACAGAGGATCTCGGCATCAAGCGGATCGCGATACTCTATCAGGACGATTCGTTCGGCCGCGCGGGGCTCGCCGGCGTCAACCGCGCGCTCCGCAAACGCAACATGGAACTGATTGCCGAGGGCACCTACCGGCGCAACACGACGGCGGTCAAAACCTCGCTGCTGCATATCCGCAAGTACAAACCCGAGGCGGTCGTCATGGTCGGCGCGTACAAGCCGATCGCCGCGTTCGTCAAATATGCAAAATCGCTGAAGATGAACCCGGTCTTCGTGAACATCTCCTTCGTCGGCAGCCAGGCGCTCGCAAGCGAACTTGGACCGCTGGGCGAAGGCGTCGTCGTGACACAGGTCGTGCCGTTTCCCTGGGACAAGTCGGTCCCGCTGGTGGCCGACTATCATGCGGCGCTGAAGGCGCTCGATCCCGAGGCCGAGGCAGGGTTTGTCTCGCTTGAGGGATATCTGGTGGGCCGCCTCACGGTGGCCGCGCTGAACAAGATCGAGGGCGAGATCACGCGAAAGGGCCTCATTGATGCCGTCGCGACGGCCGGTATGTTCGATCTGGGCGGTGTCGCCCTGAGCTATGGCCCGAAGGACAACCAGGGCATGGACACGGTGTTTCTCACAGTGCTCCAGGCCGATGGCACGTTCCGGGCGGTATCGCGGCTCGTACGCCAGTCGGCGAGCGAGCGCTGAGTGGCTGAGACATGAACCTGCTTTCGCAGTTCCGCAACCGGCCGGCGCTCCGCCGTCCCTCGCTGGTATCGAGCCTGAGCCGCATCGGCATCAAGCGCGGGCTCTACGTCGCGTTTGGCTTGATGGGTGCGCTGACGCTGGTGGTCGTTGTTTTTGCGTTTTCGATCTTCAACAATACCGGCCGCAAGGTGGAGGAAATCAACGCCCGCAGCCTGCCTTCGATCGTCGGCGCGCTCGAACTCGCGGGCGACGCGTCGTCGCTCGCCGCAACCGCGCCCTCGCTCGCGGCCACGGCCAACCGTGCGGACCGCGAGGCGGCCTGGGCACGGCTCGAGCGCCATGTCAGAGGCTTCAAGTCCCATCTCGCCGAGCTGCAGAAGTCCGGTTCGATCGACATCGAAATCCTCGACATGCTGAAAGGCATGAGCGAGCAGCTTGTTGACCATCTTCGCCAGTTGAACCATCTGGTGGACAAACGCCACACGGCGAGCCGGTACCGCCGGGAAATGGTGCGGTCTATCCACGACCGGCACGAGGCGCTGCTGGATGAACTGGTGCCGCTGCTCGACGACTTGAATTTCGATCTGTCGATGTCGCTCGAGCGGACGCAGCAGGTCGATCTCGACCGGTTCGCGGATGTGCGCCTGCTTTCGGACGCGGCGGCAACTGCGAACCTGATCCAGAGCATCATGCTGGAAGCCGCGCACGAATCCGATATCAGCCGCCTCGCACCGCTCTCGGACCGCTATGAGGCGGCAGCCCACCGGCTGACGGTCATCCGCCGCGTGTTCGACAAGAGTCACCTGGCGCTCGTGCGCGCGATGGGATCCTTCACGTCATCCGGCATCGGCGCCAACGGCATTTTCGCGCTCCGCCAGAAAGAGCTTCAGTACGAAGAGGAAGTCCACGCGAAACTTGCTGTGACCCGGTTGTTTGCGACTGAAATCTCGGCCGAGTTCGGGAGTCTGGTCTCGATCACGCGCAAGCGCGTTGACGCGCTCGCCCACGTGGCTGCGGGAGATATAATCCAGGGCCGGTGGATCATCCTCGCGACCGCGCTGATTGCGCTCCTGATTGCGTCCGCCATCGCGCTGCTGTTCGTGAAGGGTTATCTCGTGCGCAGGATCGGCGCCTTGCAGACCAGCATGTTGCAGATCGCATCCGGCGATCTGGCAGCCGACATCCCGACCCGGGGCGCCGACGAGATTGCCGCCATGGCCAAGGCGCTGGTCGTGCTGCGAGATGCCGCCGCCGAGGTCGAGGACGCCAACGCCCGCACTGAAAGTGCCCGCACCGAATCCATGAATGCGCGGCAGGCGGAAATGACCGTGCTGGCCGACAATCTTGAGTCGAGCGTTCTGAATCTGGTCGAAACCGTCACCGCGACGTCGGGCCAGATGGAGGAAGCCGCCCGCGGGATGAGCGCGACCGCCGAACAGACCCGCGGCCAGGCCGTCGCGGTCTCCGACTCCTCCAGCAGCGCCAGCGAAAACGTGCAGGCCGTCGCGGGTGCTGCGGACCAGATGGCGGCCTCGCTCGAGGAGATCAGCCGGCAGGTGGAGACCTCAAACGACATCACCCGGCACGCGGTCGAGCAGGCGGCGAGTACCAACGAGACGGTTCAGGGCCTCGCGCGCGCGGCGACCAAGATCGGCGAGATCGTGAAACTGATTTCCGACATTGCCGAGCAGACCAATCTGCTGGCGCTCAATGCCACTATTGAGGCGGCGCGGGCGGGTGAAGCCGGGCGCGGGTTCGCCGTGGTCGCGGCAGAAGTGAAAAACCTCGCCGGCCAGACCGCGTCGGCGACCGAGGAAATTGCTTCCCAGATCGGCGAGATCCAGACCGAGACCGCGGGTGCCGTGGGCGCCATCGCCGACATCGGCGAGACCATCGGGCGGGTCAGCGAGATTGCCAGCGCCATCTCTTCGGCCGTGTCCGAACAGGGCTCGGCGACCCAGGAAATCGCCCGCAACGTTCAGGACGCGGCCGAGGGAACGAGCCGGGTGTCGGCAAGCATCGGGTCGGTGTCCGACGCCGCCTCCGAGACCGGGGCGCAGGCCGCCCAGGTCCTCTCCGCGGCAGGTCAGCTGAAGTCGGAGTCGGAAACGCTCCGCGGCCAGCTCTCGGACTTCCTCACGAAAATCCGCGCGGCCTGATCCGTCAGGTGGCGGTTTGCGAAAGCCGCCCGCCGATCCGCACAGGTTCGATCGAGGTTGCAAGACCGGTGACGTCGTCGGTTTCCACGACCACCGCGCAGAGCGTCCCCGGGCCGTCGGCCGGCTCCATGCGCGCGGTCGGCATCTTGCGGCGGAATTTCTCGATCGGAACGTCCTTCTTCATGCCGATCACCGAATCGTAGTCGCCGCACATTCCGACATCGGTCATGTAGGCCGTGCCGCCGGGCAGCACCTGATGGTCGGCCGTCGGCACATGGGTGTGCGTGCCGAGCGCCATCGACACCCTTCCGTCGACGACATGCCCGAGCGCCATCTTCTCGCTGGTCGCCTCGCCGTGGATATCGAACACGATGGCGTCCGCCGTGCGCCCCAGCCGGTGCTCGCCGAGCACGTGCTCGACGGCCGCGAACGGATCGTCGAGCGGGTCCATGAAGAGCCGGGTGAGAACCTGGAATACAACGACCTTCTTGCCCGAGGCGATCTGGAACACGTTCACGCCCCGCCCCGGCGTGCCTTTCGGGTAGTTGATCGGGCGGATGAGTTTCGGATCGCTATCGATATACCCGATGATGTCGCGTTGGTCCCAGGAATGGTTGCCAAGCGTCACGACGTCGGCGCCGGACTGGTAGAAGCTTTGGCAGATTTTCTCGGTGATGCCGAAACCGGCGGCCGCGTTCTCGCCGTTCACCACGACGAAATCGAGTGCCATGCTCTCGCGCAGGTCGGGCAGATGCCCGGTCAGCACGTCCCGGCCCGAACGGCCAACCACGTCTCCGCAAAAAAGTATCCGCATGAACTTGTGCCTGTCGGGGCTCGGTCCGGCGCGCCAGTCATCAGAGCCCGGGGCTCAGGGCGCAATCCGGATTGTTTCGGTTTCGGTTAAAATCCAGTCGAGCCGCTGATCGGTC
>JAJFFI010000072.1 GCA_021776755.1 Alphaproteobacteria bacterium
GGCCTTCTGGTCTAACAGCGTGATGACCGATGGTGCAGTGCAGAACGCGAAAGATGGCGCGGCCGGAGACAACGCTCGCCCGGATAGCCTGCTGGGCCCCGGCGACCCACCGCCATTCGAGGTGGTAAACGGGGATCGCTCGAGCGATGTGGTCTTCGTCTGCGACCATGCGAGTCCTGCGATTCCGGCCGCACTCGACAACCTCGGGCTCGACGACGACGCACGCTGCGCGCATGTCGGGTGGGACATCGGGGCGGCGGACGTCGCGCGGATGCTGGCGGCCGCCTTCGATGCGCCGCTCGTGCTGGCCGGCTATTCGCGCCTTGTCATCGACTGCAACCGCAACCCGACCCACGACACGTCGATCCTTCCCGAGAGCGACGGCATGGCCGTGCCCGGCAACGCGAACCTGAGCGAAGACGACCGGCACCTCCGCGTCGCCGCCTGCTTCCAGCCCTATCACGACGCGATCGACGGTATCCTCGTCGGGCTTTGCGAAGAGCGCGTGCCGGCGCTTGTTTCCGTGCACAGCTACACGCCCGACTACCAGGACCAGGACCGGCCCTGGCATGTCGGCGTGCTCTGGGACCAGGACCCGCGGCTGTCGCTGCCGCTGATCGAGGCGCTCGAGCGGGACCCGGCGCTCTGCATTGGCGACAATGAACCCTATTCGGGGCAAGATGAGGTCGGCTACACCATCCGGCGCCATGCCGAACGCCGCGGACTGCCGCATGTGCTGGTCGAAATCCGGCAGGACCTGGTGAACACGCCCGAAGGCGCCCGGCACTGGGCCGGCGTGATGGAGGATGCGCTCCGCCACGTCTTCACCCGCGGGCCGGGCCTGTTCCAGGTGGAGTATCACGGATAAGGCGCCGGCAAACCGGGCGAGGGAGGCGTAGATGAAAGAGCCGAGTTTCAGCGTAGGCGTGGAAGAGGAATACTTGCTGATCGACCCGGAGTCGCGCAACCTCGCTTCCGATCCGCCGGAAGAGCTGTTCAAGGCCTGTGAGGACGAGCTCGGCGAGCGGGTGAGTCACGAGTTCCTGCGCGCCCAGATCGAGGTCGGCACGAAGGTTTGCAACGATCTTGGCGCCGTCCGCGACGACCTGACCGCGCTCCGGACCTGCATCCGCGAAAACGCCGAGACCTATGGCCTCAAGATGATGGCCGCCTCGACCCATCCGTTCGCCAAGTGGGACACGCTCAAGCAAACCGAGAAGCAGCGCTACGACAAGCTCGCCGAGCGGATGCAGGCGGTGGTGCGCCGGCTGATGATCTCGGGCATGCATGTCCATGTCGGCATCGACGACGACGAGCTCCGCATCGAGCTTATGGGCCAGGTCGCCTATTTCCTCCCGCATCTGCTGGCGCTGTCGACCTCGTCGCCGTTCTGGCAGGGGCGGGACACCGGGCTCAAGTCCTACCGCATCGCCGTGTGGCACGAGCTGCCACGCACCGGCCTGCCCGAGCAGTTCGAGAGCTTCGGCGAATACCGGCGGCACGTGAATGCGCTGGTCGGCGCGGGCGTGATCGAGGACGCGACGATGATCTGGTGGGACATCCGCCCGTCGGACAAGTTCCCGACGCTCGAGGTGCGGATCTGCGACCTTTGCCCGCGGATCGAGGACACACTGGCGCTCGCCGCGATCTACCGTTGCCTGCTGCGGATGCTGTGGCGGCTCCGGCGCGGCAACCAGCGCTGGCGGAAATACGCCAACATGCTGATCGACGAAAACCGCTGGCGCGCCCAGCGCTATGGCATGGACGACGGGCTGATCGATTTCGGCAAGGGCCAGATCGTCCCCTACCCCGACCTGCTCGAGGAAATCCTCGAACTGGTCCGCCCCGACGCCGAGCATTTCGGCTGCGAAGCCGAAGTGGATCATGCCCGCGAGATCGTCAAACACGGCACCAGCGCCCACCGTCAGGTGGCAACGTTCAAGAAATCCCTCGAAGCCGGCGCCCCGCCCGAAGACGCGCTCAAGGCTGTCGTCGACCAGTTGATCGCGGAGACGGCGGGGGAGGCGTAGGCGGGGCCCCTTCGACCCTTGCCCGCGCGCGCCTTGCCCGATATGACAACAGCCGCCACATGAGGTGCAGCGAATGGACATGCCTGCATCGAGGAGGAACCCCGTCATGGACGACAAGACCCGCACCGAGCTTGAGGCCGCCGCCTTCCGGCGCCTTGTGAACCATCTCCGCGAGAATCCGGACGTACAGAACATCGACATGATGAATCTGGCCGGTTTCTGCCGCAACTGCCTGTCGAACTGGTACCAGGAGGCGGCCGGCGCCAAGGGCATCGAGATGGACAAGATGGACGCCCGCGAAATCGTCTATGGCATGCCCTACGACGAGTGGAAGGCACAGCACCAGTCGGACGCCACGCCCGAGCAGATGGCGAAATTCAGCGAACACCAGAAAACGGAACACTAGACCATGGCCGACATCGGAGGCATCGCCGCGGACGCGCTCCGCGCCTATATCGAGCGCATCGAGCGGCTCGAGGAAGAAAAGACCGCGATCGCGGCCGATATCCGCGAAATCTATGCCGAGGCCAAGGGCAACGGCTTCGACCCCAAGATCATGCGCCAGGTCTACCGCCTGCGAAAGATGGACCGCGCCGACTTCGAGGAGCAGGAATACCTGCTCGAGGTCTACAAGCGCGCGCTCGGAATGGATCATGCGCTGGGCGAGGATGTGCCCGGTGCCGCACCGGCAGGCGTTGCGCCCGCGGGTGCCGGCCCGGTCGATTCCGGCGACGGCGATGCGCCGGAAGAAGCCACCGGCTGAGGCGGCCGTCCCGGGCTGCGGGGCGTCGAAGCGTTACGACAACAGACACGACACCAGACAAAGCGGGCATTTAGCCGGCGGGGCGCAGGCAGGATTGCCATGACGGCAGAACGGTTTGATCCGGACTCGATCGGGTTCGAAAAACTTCGCGCACTCTACGACTACTGGAACAGCAAGCGCCGGGAGGGTGCCCTGCCCCGGCGCCGCGACATCGACCCGGTCGAGATCCCGCATCTGTTGCCGATCATCTATCTGCTGGGTGTCGAGCACGACCCGCGCCGGTTCCGCTTCCGGCTTGTGGGAACGGATATCATCCGCTGGTTCGGCCGGGACGCGACCGGGCTCTACATGGATGAGCCCAACTACGGCCGCGCGGTCGAAGCCATCCAGCCGCACTATGAGGCGGTCGTCGAAACGGGCGAGCCGCGCTGCGACCCCCACCTCTCGCCGCAGCTCGACGCGCGCTACCGCAACTACACCCGGCTGATCTGCCCGCTCACCGTCGGCTCAAGCCGCGTCGACATGCTGCTCTGCGGGCTGCAGATCCAGAAGAGCTAGGAACGCCGCAACGCCTGCTCCACCGCTTCGCGGATGAACCGCTGGTACGGAATTTTGCGCTCGGCTGCGCGTGCCTTCACGGCCTCGACCAAACCTTCGGGCATACGCAGGTTAACCTGTTTCGTCTTCTTCTCGAATTCGAAATGCATCGGTTTGAAACCGGACAGATCATGCCGGGAGAGATCGGCCTGCTCGACAAAACGCTCGGCGTCCTCATCACGAGTCAGACGGGGAATCGATTTCTTGCTGTCGTTCATAGTGCTCAATCTCCTGCCGGTGCATGAACCGGGCGCTGATCGGCCTGATGTAAGTCCCGCTTTCCCCTGTTCGCAGGGTGAAGGCCGTAAACACGTACCGGCCGTTGTCCGTGCGCCCGATCGCGAGAAATCGTGTCTCGGCATCCGAATGGCCCGGATCGGGATAAACCCGCGGGACATTCCGGAACACAGCCTCGATTTCCGCTTTGGAAACGCCGTGCTTCCCGCACTTCGGCCAGTTGCCTTCGTCCCAGTCAAATACGGCCATCAAACCTGTCGGCGCTTAGGCTATACAAATGTATATACATTTGTATTTCAAATCAACCGCTCAAGGCTGGAGAAGTTCCTTCCGGTCTCATGATCGTAACGCAGGAGACCCTACTCCGCCGCCGCCGCCTTCGCCTCGGCCGGGTTCTTGAAGGCTGCGAGCAGGGCGGTCTCCTGGTCGCGGACCTTGTCGAGGTGCTGATCCTTGATGTGGCCGTAGCCGCGGATGTACTCGGGCAGGCTCGCAATCGCGACGCCGATCTCGTGGTTCCCGGGCGTGAGGCCCGCAATCACGGTCTCGATGTTGCGCTCGTAGTCCGCGATCAGCTTGCGGTCGAGCTTGCGGTCCTCGCTGCGGGAGAACGGATCGAAGAACGAGCCGCGGATTCCGCGGAGGCCGGCCAGCATCCGGAAGGCGGTCATCATCCAGGGGCCGAACTCCTGTTTTTGCAACTCGCCCGTCTGGGGGTCGCGCTTGGCGAAGGTCGGCGGGGCGAGGTGGAACTTCAGCTTGTAGTCGCCCTCGAACTGCTCGTGGACGCGGCGCAGGAACTCACCGTCGGTATAGAGCCGCGCGACCTCGTACTCATCCTTGTAGGCGAGCAGCTTGTAGTAGTAGCGCGCGACCGCCTCGCCGAGGCCCTTCACCCCCTTGTCGTTGGCATGGGGCGCCTTGTCGGCCTGGGCGCCGATGGCGCGTTCGACCAGCGCCTTGTAGCGCTCGGCATAGGCCGCGTTCTTGTACTCGGTGAGCTCGCGGACCCGGATGTTGATGATGTCGACCAGGGTCTCGGCCTTCGGGCGCTCGCGGAACTCGGCCGGGGGCTTTGCCACCGCCTCGACCGCGCCGACGTCGTGCGCCGCCCGGCGGCCCCAGAGGAAGGCCCGCTTGTTGGCCTCGACGGCAACGCCATTAAGCTCGACCGCGCGGATCAGCGCGTCTTCCGAAAGCGGCACCAGGCCCTTCTGCCAGGCAAAGCCGAGCATGAGAAGGTTGGTCGCAATCGAATCGCCCATCAACGAGGTCGCAAGCCGCGTGCCCTCGATGAAGTCGACGTTCTTCTCGCCGCCCGCCTCGACGATGGCTTTCATCAGTTCCGCGTTCGGGAACTTCATGTCCGGGTCGCGGGTGAAGTCGCCGGTGATGGTTTCGTGGATGTTCACGACCGACCGGGTCTGGTCCTCGTGCACCTTGGAGAGCGCATCCGCGCCTGCGGCCGTGACGATGTCGCAGCCAAGCACCAGGTCCGCTTCGCCGGCCGCGATGCGGACCGCGTGGATGTCCTCGGGCGTGGCGCCGATGCGGATGTGGCTGGTGACCGCGCCGCCCTTCTGGGCGAGGCCCGCCTGGTCGAGCACCGAAACGCCCTTGCCCTCGAGATGCGCCGCCATGCCGAGCAGCTGCCCGATGGTGACGACGCCGGTGCCACCGACGCCGGTGACCAGAATGCCGAACGGCGACTTGCCGACGGACGGGATCTTGGGATCGTCGAGAACCGGGAAGATGTCCTTATCGCCGGTCTTGACCTGCTTCTTTTTGCGCAACCCGCCGCCCTCGACGGTGACGAAGCTCGGGCAGAAGCCGTTCACGCAGGAGTAGTCCTTGTTGCAGGATGACTGGTCGATGGTGCGCTTGCGCCCGAACTCGGTCTCGACCGGGATGACCGAGACGCAGTTCGACTTCACGCTGCAGTCGCCGCAGCCCTCGCAGACGCGTTCGTTGATGACGACGCGCTTGGCGGGATCGGGGTAGGTGCCGCGTTTCCGCCGCCGGCGCTTTTCGGCGGCACACGTCTGGTCGTAGATCATGACCGAGACGCCGGGCCATGTCCGCAGGCTCTTCTGCACGTCGTCAAGCTCATCGCGGTGATAGATGGGGACGCCGTCGGCAAAGTCCGCGCCGATGGGGTATTTGTCGGGCTCGTCGGTCACGACGACGATGCGCTTGACGCCCTCGGACGCCATCTGGCGCGTGATCTGCGGCACCGTCAGCTGGCCGTCATGGGGCTGGCCGCCGGTCATGGCCACCGCGTCGTTGTAGAGGATCTTGTAGGTGATGTTGGCCTTGCCCGCGATCGCGGCGCGGATGGCCAGCATGCCGGAATGGAAATAGGTCCCGTCGCCGAGGTTCGCGAACACGTGCTGCGTCTTCGAGAACGGTGCCTGACCGAGCCACGGCACGCCCTCGCCGCCCATGTGGGTGAAGGTCTCGGTGTCGCGGTCCATCCAGATCGACATGAAGTGACAGCCGATGCCGGCCATCGCGCGGCTGCCCTCGGGCACCTTGGTCGAGGTGTTGTGCGGACAGCCCGAACAGAAATACGGAACGCGGCTCATCGCCGGCTTGAAGTCGGACAGCTCCTTGTCCTTCTCATCGAGGAACCTGAGGCGCTCCTTGATGGTGTCGGAGTTGTGGAATTTCTCGATCCGCTCGGCGATCACCCGGGCAACGCGGGCAGGCGTCAGCACGCCGGTCGAGGGCAGCACCCAGTCGTGGTCTTCGTCGAACTTGCCGACGACCCGCGGGCGCACGCTTTCCTTCCAGTTGTAGAGCTGTTCCTTGAGCTGGTTCTCGATCAGCGCGCGCTTTTCCTCGACCACGAGAATCTCGTCGAGTCCTTCCGCGAACTCCCGGATGCCTTCACGCTCGAGCGGCCAGGGCATCGCGACCTTGTAGAGCCGGATGCCGATTTCGGCGGCGAGCGTGTCATCGATGCCCAGGTCCTCGAAGGCCTGGCGGACATCGAGGTAGGACTTGCCGCTGGCGACGATGCCGAGCTTGGGGTTCGGGCTGTCGATGACGACCTTGTCGAGCCGGTTTTCGCGCGCAAACGCCAGCGCGGCATAAAGCTTGTACTTCTGCATCCGGAGTTCCTGGTCTTCCGTCGGGAAGTCCGGCCAGCGGATGGAGACG
>JAJFFI010000073.1 GCA_021776755.1 Alphaproteobacteria bacterium
TCGCCCGCGCTGCTCCCAAGTGTGAGATGCAGATCGGAGATGCGGATGATGTCGCCGGTCGCCGTTTCCGGCCCCGAGGCATGAGTATTGGCATGATCGTTCATAGGCGCGTTTCTGCTGGGAGATTGTGGCAAAAGCCGCGACGGCCCGGCAGGCGCGCCGCAGAACACGGAACAAGTTTCATGAGACCTATGGTTTTTGCCGCGATTTTCAATGTTTTGGCGATACTCGCCCTGACAGTTTCTCCGGCCGCCGCGGCGGAGAAATCGCTGCTCGTGCTCGGCGACAGCCTGACGGCAGGTTACGGGCTGCCGGAAAGCGAGAGTTTTCCGCGCCAGCTCGAGGCCGCACTGCGCAAGCAGGGGCACGAGATCAAGGTCATCAACGGCGGGGTATCGGGCGACACGACCGCGGGCGGCCTCGCCCGGGTCGACTGGCTGATGGCGCCAAAACCCGACTATGCGATCGTGGCGCTTGGCGCGAACGACGGGCTCCGCGGGCTCGATCCAGTAAAGAGTCAGGCGAACCTCGCGAAAATCCTGAAGAAGCTGCGGGAAAAGGACATTCCGATACTGCTCGCGGGCATGTATGCGCCGCCGAACCTCGGCAAGGAATACGGCGAAGCGTTCAACGCGATGTACCCGAAACTCGCCAAGGCGCACGACGTGCCGCTCTATCCGTTCTTCCTCGATGGCGTCGCCGCCGAGCCGAAGCTCAACCAGAATGACGGCATGCATCCCAACGCCCGGGGCGTCGCCGTGATGGTGGAACGCATGCTGCCGCCGGTCGAAAAACTGATCGCCGAGTAAGCCCGTTCCGATCTCTCACAGAGGCGGGTGGACGCATCGCGCCGCCCCGCTATAGTCACGCCATGACCGCTGCAACTTCCGACATCGCCGCTGCCCAGGTGGCCCATGCCGACGGCCAGGACGCCGCGACCATCGTCGCCCGCCTGACCGCCCAGCTGCGGCGCGGAACCGGCACCGTCGGCATTCTCTATGCGACCGATCTGCTGGCCGATCAGCTCGAAACCATGCTGACCGCACTCCGTGAACATACCGGCATCTCGGACTGGTTCGGCACCGTCAGCCTCGGCATCTGCGCGACCGGGCGCGAGTATTTCGACACGGCGGCCGCGGCCGCCCTCGTGCTCGACTTGCCGCGCGATGCCTACGAACCCACCTGGCACATTACCGACACGCCCGACATCGAGCGGATCGCCCAGAGCGAAATGGCGGGTGTGCTCGGCGTTATCCATGCCGACCCGCGCAACCCGGGCGTCACCGAACTGGTCGACCAACTGGCCGAGCGGACCGGGTCCTTTCTGGTCGGCGGGCTGACCGGATCGCGGACAGAATACTGGCAGGTCGCAAACACGCTTTTTGACGGCGGCATCTCCGGCGTGATGTTTTCGGACAAGGTCCCCGTCGTCACAGCACTCACCCAGGGCTGTGCGCCGATCGGGCCAGTGCGCCAGATCGGCCCCTGCGACGGGCAACTGGTTTGCGAGCTCGACGGCGCCTCGGCGCTGACCGCGCTCGAGACCGATCTCGCCCTGACGCTCGACGACGATGATTTCGCCGCCGCCGTCAGCGACATTCATGTGGCAATGATGGTCGAGGGCTCGGACACCGGCGACTATCTGGTCCGCAACCTAATGGGCATCGAGCCCGAGAACGGCTGGCTCGCCATCGGCGACGAACCCGAGCCGGGCCAGCAGATGCTGTTCTGCCGCCGCGACGCCAAGAGTGCGGACGCCGACATGCGCCGCATGCTGGGCGAGCTCCGCAAACGCGCCGAGCGTATCGCGCCGGGGGCCGAACCGAAAGCCGGGCTCTATCATTCCTGCCTCGCCCGTGGGCCGAGTCTGTTCGGCTATGCGGCGCACGAGGTCGACCTGATCGCCGGCGAATTCGGTGAGTTTCCGCTGATCGGCTTCTTCGGCAACGGCGAGATTTCGCACAACCGCCTCTACGGCTATACCGGCGTCCTGACGCTGTTCTTCTAGACACTCCGCGCAACACGCCGCGGCGCGTCCTGCGCCCGGCCCGCATCTTTCCGACCGAACACAGAGGGCCTCACGATGGACTACCGCCAGCTTGGCAAGACCGATCTCCGTGTGAGCGCGATCTGTCTCGGCACCATGACCTGGGGCCAGCAGAACAGCCAGGACGAAGGCTTCGAGCAGATGGACCATGCGGTCGAGGCCGGGATCAACTTCATGGATGCGGCCGAAATGTACCCGGTGCCGCCGACCGCGGAGACCCAGGGCCGGACCGAGGAAATTCTCGGCAACTGGCTGAAAGCGCGCGGCAACCGCGACGACATCGTGGTCGCGACCAAGATCACCGGCCGGGGCACGAACTTTCCCTATCTGCGCGATGGCGAGACGCGGCTCGATGCCAAGAGCATCGCGACTGCCGTCGAGGACAGCCTGAAGCGGCTGCAGACCGACCGCATCGATCTCTATCAGACCCACTGGCCCGACCGGAAAACCAACTACTTCGGCAAGCTCGGCTACCGGCATGACGCGGACGACGTGGAAGTGCCGTTGGAGGAAACCCTGGGCGCGCTCGGCGATCTGGTGAAGGCCGGCAAGATCCGCCATGTCGGGCTGTCGAACGACACCCCTTGGGGCGTGATGCGGATGCTGGAGATTGCCGACCGGGAAAGGCTGCCGCGGGTGGTCTCGATCCAGAACCCCTACAACCTGCTGAACCGCACATTCGAGATCGGACTTGCCGAGATTGCGATGCGTGAGGATGTCGGGCTGATGGCCTACTCGCCGCTCGCCGGCGGGACGCTGTCGGGCAAGTACCTCGATGGCGCCAAGCCCGAGGGCTCGCGCATGACGCTGTTCGCCGACCGCTACACGCGTTACTTCACGCCGAATGCCGAGCCCGCCGTGCGCGCCTATGTCGAGGTCGCGAAGAAACACGGCCTCGACCCGGCCGAGATGGCGATCGCCTTCGTCCACCGCCAGCCGTTCGTCACCTGCACGATCATCGGCGAGACGAAAATGGAGCAGCTGAAGAGCAATCTTTCAGCGGCGAACCTCACGCTCTCCGACGAAGTGATCAAGGATATCGAAGGCGTCCAGACCCGCATCCAGAACCCCTGCCCTTAGTTCTCTCGCTCCGGCCAACCGGCAACGTCACATGCCCCGCCTGTTCATCGCCATACCGCTGCCGGATGACATCCGGGCCGCGCTCGTCCGTCTCCGCTCGGGCATTCCGGGTGCACGGTGGCTGCCGGAGTCGAACCTGCACCTGACGCTCCGCTTCATCGGCGACGTGCACCGGGACGAAGCCGACGACGTTGCCGATGCGCTCGGCCAGATCGAGGCGCCGGCCTTCGATATGTCGATTGAGGGGGTCGGGATGTTCGGCGAGCGCAAACGCCCGCGCATCCTGTGGGCCGGAATTGCGCGGAACGACGCGCTGATGCACCTGCAGCGGAAGGTCGAGTCGGCGGTCGCCCGTGCGGGTCTGGGGCCGGAAGAGCGCCGCTTCACCCCCCACATCACGCTCGCCCGCCTGAAAGGCGCCAAACACGGCCCGATCCAGACCTTCATGGCCGATAACACCCTGGTGCGCCTGGGGCCGGTGGAGGTCGACGCCTTCAATCTCTATTCCAGCATCCGCACGCCCGACGGCGCGCACTATGCGCTCGAGGCAGAATATCCTTTGCTTTTCAGTAATTTACCCTGACCGTGCTGCAACTTGAACGAGTCCCAGAGATCGCCATATATAGCGTTTAGCGAGCTAATACATACCATATGTGCGAATCTGGTAGACGCTGGTTGATTCGCTGCATATAGTGTCCCCGCTAGCTCAAATCACCAAATATTGAGCAGCCACTGGATGAGGGGACGGAAAAATGTGGACTGACGAGCGGGTAGACGAGCTCAAAATTCTCTGGGACGAGGGTGTCAGCACGATGGAAATCGGGCGGCGCCTTGGCATGTCGAAGAACGCCATCATCGGCAAGGCGCACAGGATCGGCCTGAAGCCGCGCCGCGCATCGAAACGCATGAAGAGCGCGCGGGTGATCCGGCTGGCCGGGCAAGGGTGCCAGTGGCCAAGCGGCGATCCGCTGGACGCGGAATTCAGTTTCTGCGGCAAGCCCTGCACCCAGGGCAAATCCTACTGCGAGGACCATTACGCGCAAGCCTACATCCCGAATTCGAACCGCCGGGAAGTCAAGGCGCGCGCCAGCTGAACCGGTTTCGCAGTCTCGAAACGATATGAGGGCCGCCGGGCGCACCGGCGGTCCTTTTTCCTGGGAGCACGCCGCTAGCCGGTGTCCTTTTCCCAGACCAGGAAGCGGTTGTTGTCGGTGCTGGCCATGGCTTCGATCATGGTTTCGTAGCGGAAGCCGGGCAGGTTCATCAGCTTCTCGATGAGCGGCTCGGCGCCATCGGCGCCGCTGGGCACGACGCAGCCGCTTTGCAGGTCCTCGGCGAGCAGAACCCAGAAAACATCGTCGGAAAACGGGCCGGCGTCCGTGGTTTCGATGAGGACCGCGGAAAGATCGCGCCAGCGAATGGTTTCCTCGGCGCCGTCGGGGGTACGGCGGCGGATGCTGTCGTCGTCGAAGGAAATGCGGTCCTCGGCCATGCGCTCTCCTCTCAGCCGGTAAAGCGGCGCGCGATGCGGTCGGCCTGCCCGCCGTAGCCTCCACCGAACAGCCGCGCGTGCACCAGCAGCGGATAGAGGTTGTAGAGGTCCCGCCGGGTCTCGAAGAACCCGGGGACGAGCGGCCGGTGCTCAGCATAGCGCGAAAAGAAGGCATCGCCGAAGGTCGAGAACAGCGTCGAGAACGCGAGTTCGATTTCCGGGTGCGCGAAATAGATCGCGGGGTCGACGAAAGCGGCGATGCGTCCGTTGCGGGTGAGCACATTGCCGCCCCAGAGATCGCCGTGGATGAGCGACGGTTGGGCGGGCTCGTCCAG
>JAJFFI010000074.1 GCA_021776755.1 Alphaproteobacteria bacterium
CCGTCGCCGACGACCGCCACATGGCTTGCGCCCTCGACCGGCGTTTCCTTCGGGCCCGCGACCTCGGGCGTGTAACCGGTCCAGATCAGCACGCCCAGCAGAGCCGCGGTTGCAGCCATGCCGAACCCGCGCCAAAACCCCAAGCTCTGCCAGATGCCGCCGGTTGCCGCACGGGTTTCATCGCTGCCGATCTGCTTGCGGATCGCCTGCCACACGGCAGCGGAAGGCGTTTTCTCGGGCAGCGCTTCGGTGAGCGCCACGAAGCGCTGTTCCCATTCGCCAACCTGGCCCGCCAGATCGTGGTCGCGCGCCATCTCGGCTTCGAACGCCTCGCGTTCGCTGCCGCGCAGCAGGCCGAGCACATACTCGCCTGCCCGGACGGTCTTGCCGTCCTCGGGCCCCGTCCCGCTATTTTCCGGCGCGTCAGTCATAATCCAAACAGGTCTTCAGTTTTGCGAGGCCGCGCCGGATCCAGCTCTTTACCGTTCCCAGCGGACTGTCGAGCTGCTCTGCGAGCTCCTCATGTGTGTATCCGAGGACATAGGCGAGCCGGATGGCCCGCTCCTGCTTTCCCTCTAGTTCGCCAAGGCAGGTCTCGAGGTCGTGCCGCAAACCCTGGTTTGCCGCCTCACTGCCGGGGCGGCCGTCGCCAGCGCCCAGCATCGACTCGATATCGGCCTCCTCCGCCGGCCACTCACGGACCGTCTTGCGTTTCGCGCTGAGCGCACGGTTCCGGGCGATGGTGATCAACCATGTCATCACCGCACCTTTGTCCGGATCGAAGCGTCCCGCCTTCTGCCAGACCGTGACATAGACCTCCTGCAGAATCTCTTCCGCCTGTGCCCTACTGCCCGATATACCCAGGATCACGGAAAATAGTTTCGCCGACGTGCGATTATATAAATCGGCGAACGCCTCCCGGTCGCCGGAGGAGACCTGGCTGATCAAAACCTTCAAGGCATTTGCGGCACTTGAACTCATTGGCGGACGGTCATCCCCAGGGCGCTAGATACACATCGCGGTGAACTTCGCGTCGCAGACGACGACGTCATCCACTCGGCAATCCGCTTCGAACCGATACATCGTCTTGATCCGCTTGGCGAGACGCACGTGCATCCGGACCTGATCGCCCGGCACGACGGGTTTCCGGAAACGGGCTTCGTCGATCGCCACGAAAAACACCGGCCTGCCGATCACCGAGGGATCGCTGGCCACGACCAGCAACCCGCCGGTCTGCGCCATTGCCTCGATCAGGAGGACGCCGGGCATTATGGGCTGATTCGGAAAATGCCCCGTGAACTGGGGCTCGTTGTAGCTGACGTTCTTGATCCCGACGCAGCTCACGCCCGGGTCGAGTTCGACCACACGGTCGACCAGCAGCATCGGATACCGGTGCGGCGCGGACGCCAGGATTTTCTGGATATCCATGGCGCCGAGTTCGGTCTGGCCTTCGGCAATGATCGGCGTCTGGTCATTCATAAATCGTAGTCCCGCCCTTCCGTGTGCGAGGGGATGCGTCTTCCGTATATTTCAGTATAGTTCGCGCCTCAAGAGGAGGGCCACATGACCCGGCACACTATCGGCCGAAACCCGGACAACGACATTGTCATAAAGCACGCTTCGGTGTCGCGCCGCCATGCCGAGCTTGAGGCTGTCGGCAACCGCCGCTACCGGCTGACCGATCTCGACAGTTCGTCCGGCACGTTCGTGTTTCGCGGCGGGTCCTGGGAGCAGAAGACCAATTGGGACGACGTCGCGATGGGCGACCGCGTGCGCTTCGGTGAATACGAAACATCGGTTCTGACCTTGATGGAGCCGGAGAACGTCACCCAGGCGCCTGACCGCGGTGTCGGTGGACCGGCGCCAACCGGTGCGGAGACGGTCCGGACCCCGTCATCCGACACCCATGGCGGTCTGCCGAGTCAGCCGTCGCGCCAGACCAGTGTGCGGCTGATCATCACGATTGTTGCCGCCGTGGCGTTGGGCTTTGCGATAAACTGGCTCTTCAAGCTCATCTAGGTTCCTCCAGCCTCCAGACATATCCGCCATGTTTTTTCCGACCGACTCGCCGCACGGCCTGCCGCACAATCCGTTCAATGCCATCGTCCTGCCCTGTCCCATCGGCTGGATCTCGAGCATGGACGGCGCGGGCAACGTGAACCTCGCGCCGTATTCGTTTTTCAATGCGGTGGCCTATGTGCCGCCGCAGGTGATGTTTGCGGCAACCGGGGCCCACGACCACGGCGGCCGTTTCAAGGATACCGTGCGCAACATCGAGGAAACCCGGGAGTTCGTGGTCAATATCGCGACGTGGGACCTGCGCGAGGCGGTGAACGCAAGTTCGGTCAACGCACCCCACGGCGAGGACGAATTCGACTATGCGGGCCTCGAAAAGGCGCCATCCGAACTCGTCGCCCCGCCCCGGGTCGCGCGCTCGCCGGTGCATCTCGAATGCGTCCACAGCCAGACCGTGCCATTGCTCGACGCGGGAAATGGCGGTCCGAACACGGCGGTATTCGGCAAGGTCATCGGCATCCACATCGACGACGCGGTGATGACCGACGGGCTTGTCGATATCGCCAAGCTCAGGCCCATCGGGCGGCTCGGCTACCGCGACTATGTGCATGTCACCGAACGCTTCTCGATGACCCGTCCGGTCTGGGAAGACGGGTGAGCGGTGCTCGCGGCTTCATCCTGAACTTGTCGAAGGATGGCTGACCGACGGCCTATCCTTCCGGCAGCGGGATGAACTCCTTGTCGCCCGGGACGGCGCGGAACTTTCCGCCTTTCCAGTCGGCCTTGGCCTGTTCGATGCGCTGTTCCGAACTCGAGACGAAATTCCACCAGATGTAGCGTTTTCCGTCGAGCGGATCGCCGCCAAGCAACATGAGCCGGGTGCCGGTGACCGCGTCGAACTCGGCGTCACCGCCACCGGGCTCGAAGACCACCATGCGCCCTTCGCCGTGCCGCTCGCCACCGATGCCGATTTCACCTGATACGACATAGACGGCGCGCTCGACGTGCTCCTTCGGGATGGCGATGCGCGTGTCCTCGGCCACCTCGGCGGCGAGATAGAACATCTCGGAAAAGGTTTCGACCGGCGACGTCTCGCCCCAGGCGGAGCCGGCGATCAGGCGCATCGAGACGCCTTCGCGGTCGATCATCGGCAGGTCGCGCTTGCCGTGGTGATGAAACGCAGGCTTGCTCTCCTCAAAATTCTTGGGCAGCGCAATCCACGACTGAATGGCATGGAGCCGGCTTTGCGCCGCGCGTGCCTCATCGCCCGAGCGCTCGGAATGAACGATGCCGGAGCCTGCGGTCATCCAGTTCACGTCGCCCGGCAGGATCTGCTGCACACAGCCGAGGCTGTCACGGTGCATGATCTCGCCCTCGAAGAGATAGGTGACCGTGGCAAGCCCGATATGGGGATGCGGGCGAACGTCGATGCCCTTGCCCGGTTCGAACACCGAGGGGCCCGCATGATCGAAAAACACGAACGGGCCCACGGACCGGCGCTTGGCCCAGGGCAGAACCCGGCGCACCTCAAAGCCGCCGAGGTCGCGGGTCCTGGGCTCGATAATCGCTGCGATGCCTGCGCTCAAACGCTGTCTCCTTTTCAGTTATGAGATAGGGACAAAGAAACCCGGCGGCAATAAGATGGCCTCAACACGGACGCGGATCCCGCGCGCCGGCACGAGGAACGAGGTGAATCATGGCCTATGGACCCAGGCGGGCGATGCTCGGAAACAGCCGGCGCGGGTGCGGCATGCGCCTGCTGCCGATCCTGCTGTTCGGCGTTTTCGCGGTCTACTACTACTTCAGCAACCAGGAAGAAGTGCCCGTCACCGGGCGCAAGCAACTGGTCGATGTCAGCCGCGAGCAGGCCGCCGTTCTCGGGCTGCAGGCGTACCGGCAGATCCTGTCGCGCGAGCAGGTCATCACCGACGGACGCGAGGTCGAGATC
>JAJFFI010000075.1 GCA_021776755.1 Alphaproteobacteria bacterium
AGCAGGATTACTTCGGAACCTGTCCAGAGCGGAAAGCTGTTGGCAATGCCGAGTCCGTAGGCGAAGAACAGCTTGGCCGCCGAGAAGGTGACATCGTGTTCGTCGATTTTCATGGCTTCTACGCCGTACCCGACACTCGTCTGCACCTGGTCGCGGTGCGAATGGACGGCGCCTTTCGGGGTGCCGGTCGAGCCCGAGGAATAGAGCCAGAAGCAGTCGTCGGTCGCCTTGGCGGGCGCGGGCTTAAGTTCAGGCGAAGCGTTTTCGATCAGATCTGCCAGCGCACCTTCTTTGCCGTCGCTCAGATGGATGTGGGAGGGGCCCGGCTCAGCCGCCTCGATCGCGGGCTCGACGGTTTCGGCGAAGACTTCCGAATAAAACAGCGCAGAGCAGCCCGAGTCCTCCAGCATGAAGGTGTAGACCTTGGGGCTCAGCAGCGTGTTGATCGGCACCGGAATGATGCCCGCCTTGATCGCGCCCCAGAAGAGATAGAACCACTCGGGGCAGTCCTTCACGACCATCAGCATCCGCTCACCGGGCTTGATGCCGAGCGTGAGCAGGGCGTTGCCTGTGCGGTTTACTCGCTCGGCGAGCTGGCCGAAGGTCACCGTCTCGCCGGGCTTGGCGCCGGGGGCCATCCGGATCGCGACCTTGTCCGCACGGCCCTCGTCGAGGTGCCGGTCGATGAACGGCACCGCCACGTTGAAATTGTCGGGGAATGTGAAGGTCGCATGATCGCCCGAAGTATCGATCCCGACCGTGTGATCCGCCTGACCCGCCATGCAATCCTCCCGCTATTCTCTTGATGTCCCGGGTCATTTCCGGCCGGGACTTTTCGTGTTCGCGGCCCTGCACGAAGCCGCGCGAGACGCGGTTTCAGGGCGGCGCGATCATACACAGCCCGCGCGCACGACCCAACACCGTCAACGCGAAGTATAGCGCATTTCTGCGGTTTCGGACCGCGCTGCCGCAAGGCGCGCAGGCCAGCGTGCGCAAAGAAAACCCCCGCCGGCTGGATGGGCCGGCGGGGGCAACAGAGAGGGAGGAGTGTTTGGCTGTCTGTACTTTCGCAGAAACGACCCCGTGCCGCTGTGACGGTGGTTACAGGACCGGAAAAAAATGCCGCCGGCTGGGGAGGGATTCAGCCGGCGGCAGGTGCGGAGAGAACGGGGGGAGACAGGGAGGTCAATTCTCTCCGGCGGGTAGGCTATTGATCGGGGTCAGGATCAGACGAAATCGCTGAGCCGCTCACCGAGGGTGCTCTCGGCCGATTTCCAGATGTCGATCTCACCGAGGGTGCTCTCGGCCGATTTCCAGATGTCGATCTCACCGAGGGTGCTCTCGGCCGATTTCCAGGTGTCGATCTCACCGAGGGTGCTCTCGGCCGATTTCCAGATGTCGATCTCACCGAGCGTGCTCTCGGCAGACTTCCAGATGTCGATCTCACCGAGCGTGCTCTCGACAGACTTCCAGATGTCGATCTCGCCAAGCGTGCTTTCGGCGGTCACGAGGCCGGGGCCGGCCGGCTGGTTCACGGGGAGGATAGTGTCCACCTTGGCGCCGATCAGGGCAATCGACAGCGCCGTGCCGGCGATCAGGGCGGAGATGGATTTGGTTGTCAGGGTCTTGGTCTTCATTTCGGGCCTCCTTGGCCTGTTGCGGTCCCACTCTTCGGGGCCTTGGGTTTTACGAGACCGTCCGGCGATGTTCGTCCGGCGCGGTGTGTCCGTGTATGGGGCTGATATAGACAGGCTTGCCTCGCAGTCAATACCGATCTGTCTATATTTTTTTGAGAATCTTTTTCAAATCCCTGTGGCCTTCAATTTTCCTGCTGTTGCTGGATCTGCTGGCGTTCACTACAGCAGAAATGGCTTCAATTTCCGAAGTATCAAGCCACGACCGCTCGCGAAACCGTCACGTTTTCGTGAAATTGGACAGAACGGTCTATTTATCGTATGTTGGGTTCAGGAGATTGCTCATGACCGATATCAAGACTGGAACACCCGAGATCGCGCGCGGACCCGCCAAGCCCTTGTCTCGCAAGGTGCCCCGCAAAGCGCCTGCGAAGCCCGGCGGCACGCCTGCGGGCAAGCGCAGCGGCAAGCGCGACAAGCTGCTCGACACGGCGATCGCGCTGTTCTGCAAGAACGGCTTCCACGCGTCCGGGATCGACCGGATTCTCAAGGAATCGGGTGTCGCGAAGATGACGCTCTACAATCATTTCCGCTCGAAGGACGATCTGATCCTGGCCGCCCTCCGGCGCTACGACGAGACCGGGCGCAAGGCTTTCGTCAAGGCAGTCGAGAAGATGGCGCCCGATCCGCGCGGCCGGATGCTGGCCTTCTTCGATATCGTCGACAACTGGGTGCAGGACGAAACCTTCCTCGGGTGTCCGTTCGTCAACGCCGCCTCGGAGTTCCACGACAAGGATCATCCGGCCCATCGCGTCGCCGCCGAGCACAAGCGTTTGCTGGGCAGCTATATGGCCCGGCTCGCGGGCGATGCGGGCGCGGGGGATCCGGATGCGCTGGCGCGTCAGCTGATGCTGCTCTACGAGGGCGCGGTGAATCTGGCGCATGTCGCGGGCGACCGCGGCGCGGCCAGATCCGCCCGCACGGCGGCCGCCGTGCTGATCGATCACGCGGTTGGGCGTACGGCGAGCTAGCTCCCGGCCGGGACGTCCGGGGCCGGCCCCGCGCTGGCGGTGGTATGTCATGCAATCTGCTTGACGCTGTTTTTCCAAAGCGATAGCTCCCATTCTTCGAGGGGAAGTGGAAATCAATGTCCCAACAATCCGTGTTGCCGGGATCAACCGGCGCCGAACCTGTCTCAGGATCCGGCAGCGGCGAGTCCGCGAGCGGGCGCACCAGCCGCCTGCTGCGCCAGGCATCGCTGCGCCCTGTCGCGCTCTGGCTGTTCGGGCTCTGTTTGATGATCTTCATGATGGTTGTCATTGGCGGGGTGACGCGGCTGACCGGCTCGGGCCTGTCGATGGTCGAGTGGAAGCCGTTGCTCGGCTGGCTCCCGCCGATATCGGAGTCGGAGTGGGTTGCGGCGTTCCGGAAATACAAGCTGTTCCCGGAATACGCGCTCCGCAACGCCGGCATGACGCTGGCCGAGTTCAAGGGCATCTTCTGGCTTGAGTATATCCACCGGCTCTGGGGCCGGCTGATCGGAGTGGCCTTCCTGCTGCCGTTCCTGTGGTTCTGGATGCGCGGCCGGATCACCCGCAGGATCGCGCCGCGGCTCGTGCTCTTTTTCGTGCTGGGCGCGGCCCAGGGCGTGCTCGGCTGGTGGATGGTCAAGAGCGGCCTCGTTGACCGGCCGGACGTCTCGCAGTACCGGCTGGTGGCGCATCTGGGCCTGGCGGTCCTGATCTATGCGCTGATGTTCTGGACCGCGCTGCGGCTCTGGGACGGCGACGGGGAGGGGAACCCGGCACCGGGCTGGATTCTCAGCCTCACCACCGTGGTGCTGGTCATGGTTGCGCTCACGATGGTTTCGGGCGGCTTCGTCGCCGGCCTCGATGCCGGGCTCACCTATAACACCTTTCCGCTGATGGACGGCCGTTGGGTGCCGCCGGCGGCCTGGCGCAACGGCCTCATCGACACCTTCACCGACGTCACCACCGTGCAGTTCAATCACCGCCTGCTTGCCGGCGTCACCTTTGTGCTGGTGGTCGCGACCTACTGCTTCAGCTTCTTCGTCGGCACGAGGGGCAAGGTCCGCATCGCCCGGCACCTGGTGTTCGCAGCCGCCCTCGTGCAGGTCATCGTCGGCATCGCGACGCTGATGATGCAGGTCCCGGTCCCGCTCGCCGCCCTCCACCAGGCCGGCGCCCTCGCACTCCTCACCGCTGTTATGTGGATGCTCTACCTCCTCCGAAAGGGCGACCCGCTGAAGGCGCAGTTCCGCGCGAGAACATGAACGAAGGCCAGCCCGGGTCCGGAGAAACCGGGGCTCATCCTAGGCATTCTTGACAGCCAGCCCCGCCAGGTAATCCAGTCCGGCAATTGCCCGGGTGCCGAACCAGGACAGGTATTCGCCATCGACCAATGCGAGTTTCGCCCGCGCGTCAGGGTGCGCCACTCGCACGTCGTCAAGGTGAACTTGCGTGAAACTGAAGGGCTCGGAGCTGAACAGCACGAGGTCGGCCTCCGCCAGAAGTGCTGCATCAAGCTCGATCTTCGGATAGCGCACATCCGGGTCGTGGCAGAGGGTTTGCCAGTTCGCGAGCCTGAGCAGCGCCGAGATATAGGTGTCTTCGGACACGGTCATCCACGGGTCTTTCCAGATCAGATAGATGACCTTCTTCGCTGGCAGCGCCGCGGCCGCGTCCTTCAGCCGCGCCCTTGCCGCCGCGTAGTCCTCTGCAAGCCGGGCCGCTTCTTCTTCGCGCCCGAAAATCCCGCCGAAGAGTTCGAACAGCGTGAGGTTGTCGTCCGGCACCAGGGGATGCGTCACCACCAGGTTCGGCACGAACTCGGCGATGGCGGCCGCCATTTCGCGGGTGTTTTCGTCAATGTTCAGCACGACATGGCTCGGCGCCAGATCGCGCAGCCGTCCGAGATGCGCCTTCTTGGTGCCGCCGATCGCCGGGATATTGGCCACAACGTCGGCCGGATGTATGCAGAACCGCGTCCGTCCGACGATCTGCGGGCCAAGGCCGAGGCCGATCAGCAGTTCGGTCTGGCTCGGCACCAGCGAGACGATGCGCGCGTCCGGCCCCGCGGCGGCATGCCGGGTGCCCGTCGCGTCGGTCCAGAATTTGCCCCCTGCGGCAGATGTGGCAGGATGCCCGCTCATTTCCGTCCCTCCCGTTTCCAATCCGGACCCTATCTGATGAAGCGCAACCGCGTCACCCGACTGGTCAATTTCGCCGACTGCGATCCGGCCAGGATCGTGTTTTATCCGAAATTCTACGACTGGTTCGACCGCGGCACGGAGTTGCTGTTCCGCTCGGTCGGTTTGCACTGGGAAAAGATGATCGGCGAGGACACGGGCGACGGCCCGTTCAACGGTGTTCCCCTGGTCGAGACCGGCGCGAAATACCGCTCGCCGTGCCGCTTCGGCGACGAGATCGAGATCGAAAGCTGGATCGAGAGTATCGACGGCAAAACCTTCACCGTGCTTCACGAAATCCACAATGACGGGAAACTTTCGGTCGAGGGCCGCGAGGTTCGGGTCTGGGCGGTCACCGATTCGTCGCGCCCCGCCGGTATCCGCGCGATCCCGATCCCCGACGATGTGCGCGCGTTGTTCGGCAAAGCAGGATAGAGTGCGCCGCCAAAAAGAAAATCGACGCGCGGCCGGGTGGGGACGGCCACCGACACCCGCCGCTTGAGGAGATCTGAATGTCCGAAGTTGAGCAGTCGAAAACGCAACCGGCCGAGGTCGATGGACTGCTCTTCGGATGCGTCCTGAACGGCAAGGGCGGTGCGGCAACCGCCGACTGGGACAAGGTCGAGTCCTGGCAGGAAACGGACGGCACGCTCTGGGTCCATCTCGAACGCGGTTCGCCCCGTGTCCAGACCTGGCTCCGCGAGAAAAGCGGCCTGACGGCGCCCACCGTCGAGGCGCTGCTGGCCGAGGAAACCCGGCCCCGTGTTTTTCGCGGCAGGCGCGGCGTCGTTTCCATCCTGCGCGGCGTCAACACCAATCCGGGCGAGGAGCCCGAGGACATGGTCGCGATCCGCATGTGGTCGGACGGCAAGAAGGTCATCACGATCCGGCACAAGAAACTGATGACGCCGCGCGACATTCTGGCCCAGTTGCTCGAACTTGATACCGGCCCCGTCGATGCCTCGCAGCTCTACGAGCGGCTGATCACCCGGCTCACCGAGCGGATGTCCGGCACCGTCGCCTCGTTCGACGAGCAACTCGACACGCTCGAGGAGGACCTCGATATCGGCGATGCCACCAACATCCGCCGGAAGCTTTCGGAGCTGCGTCAGCACACCGTGATTTTGCGGCGCTACATGTCGCCGCAGCGGGAAGCGCTGAACAACCTGCTGCTCGAGCCGCCGCCCTGGCTCGACGACCAGGGCCGTCTGGGCTTGCGGGAAACCACCGACCGGTTGCTCCGTTATGTTGAGGAGCTCGACGCCGCGCGGGAGCGGGCGATGGTGATCAAGGACGACATCTCGAACCAGCTTGCGGAGTCGACCAACAAGACCCTTTATGTGCTCGCCATCATCTCGGCGATCTTCCTGCCACTGGCGTTCCTCACGGGCCTGCTTGGGATCAACATCGGCGGCATGCCGGGGGTCGAAAACCCGGCAGCCTTCTGGATTTTCTGCGGCTTCATGGGTGTCGTGCTGGTGATCGAACTGATCATCTTCAAG
>JAJFFI010000076.1 GCA_021776755.1 Alphaproteobacteria bacterium
GGCACCGGCGTCGGCAAGACGCTGGGCTACATGGCGCCCGCGACCGTCTGGGCCGAGAAAAACGGCGCGCCGGTCTGGATCTCGACCTTCACCCGCAACCTGCAGCACCAGATCGACCAGGAGCTCGACCGGGTTTGGCCCGACCCGGTTTCGAAGAAGCGCCGCATGGTCGTGCGCAAGGGCCGCGAGAACTATTTCTGCCTGCTGAACATGGAAGAAGCCGTGCGCGGCGCCCGGGTGCGGAACCGGGACGCGGTTTCCCTCGGCCTCGTCGCGCGCTGGGCGGCGGCGACCCGCGACGGCGACATCGTCGGCGGCGACTTCCCCGGCTGGCTCCGCGATCTCGTGGGGCGGGGACAGGCGCGTGAGCTTGCCGACCGGCGCGGCGAGTGCATCTATTCGGCCTGCCCGCACTACCAGAAATGCTTCATCGAAAGCAGCGTTCGCCGTGCGCGCCGCGCCGATATCGTGGTCGCGAATCACGCGCTGGTGATGATCCAGGCGGCCCTCGGCGGTTACGACGACCGGAGCGTGCCGACCCGATACGTTTTCGACGAGGGCCACCACCTGTTCCATGCCGCGGACGGCGCGTTCTCGGCCAACCTCACCGGCCAGGAAATGGCCGAGCTGCGCCGCTGGCTGCGCGGGGCCGAGAGCCGCAACAGCCGCAGCCGCGCCCGCGGACTGAAAGGCCGCGCGGGCGATCTGGTCGAGGGTGATTCGGACGGCGAGGAAATCCTCGACGACACGCTCCGCGCCGCCTCCGTCCTGCCGGGCGAAGGCTGGGCTGCGCGTGTGGCTGGGCAGCAACCGAAAGCGGCCGCCGAAACCTTTCTCGCGCTGGTGCGCCAGCAGGTCTATGCCCGCGCCTCCGGGCGCGACGGTCCCTACAGCCTTGAGACCGCGGCGCATCCGCCCGTCGACGGGCTGCTCGAGGCCGCGAGCGATCTCCACGAACGCTTCCGCCGCCTGCGCGATCCGCTCACGAAGCTCGTGCGCTTCCTGCTTGCGCGGCTCGATGCCGAGGCCGACGAGATCGACACCGCGACCCGCCTCCGCATCGAGTCGATCTGCCGCTCGCTGGAGCGCCGGGGCATCAACCAGGTGGCGAACTGGATGGCGATGCTCGAGGCGCTCTCGGGCGAGACGCCGCCGGAATTCGTCGACTGGTTCTCGGTCGGCCGCGAGTACGGCAACGATACCGACGTCGGCATGCACCGCCACTGGATCGACCCGACGGTGCCGTTTGCCAAAGAGGTCGCGTCGAAGGCCCACGGCGTGATGGTCACCTCGGCCACGCTTCGCGACGGCACCGGCGACACCGAAGCCGACTGGCACGCGGCCGAAACCATGACCGGCGCGCTGCACCTGCCGGCGTCCGCGGTCCGCGCGACGGCGAGCTCGCCCTTCGACTACCCGGCCTCGACGCGCGTTTTCATCGTCACCGACGTCCGGAAGGACTCCCTCGACCAGGTCGCCGCCGCCTACCGCGAGCTGTTCCTGGCCGCCGGCGGCGGGGCGCTCGGGCTCTTTACCGCCATCGCCCGGCTCCGCGCGGTTCACCGCAAGATCACGCCGGCGCTTGATGCCGCGGGACTGCAACTGCTGGCCCAGCACATCGACGGCATGGACACCGCGACGCTGATCGACATTTTTCGCGCCGAGCCGGACTCCTGCCTGCTCGGCACCGACGCCGTGCGCGACGGGGTCGACGTGCCCGGCGACGCGCTCCGCCTCATCGTGTTCGACCGGGTGCCCTGGCCACGCCCGGACATTCTGCACAAGGCGCGGAAAGCCGCCTTCGGCGCGCGGGCGTATGACGACATGATCACCCGGATGCGGCTCAAGCAGGCCTTCGGCCGCCTTGTGCGCCGGGCGGGCGACCGCGGCGTCTTCGTACTTCTCGATCCGATGATGCCGTCACGCCTCTTCGGCGCCTTCCCGGAAGGTGTGGAGCCGGTGCGCGCGGGACTTGCCGAAACGCTCGCCGCCGCACGCGAGTTTTTCGCCGGGGGCGAGGGCGGATAAGCGCTTGCGCCGGACGGACGCGCAGCCCACATAGACCGGACGCCAGTCTCCGCCAACCGGTGCCCTTGACGTAGCAGGCGCACCCGGCCAACCTTTCAACGAGACGCGAAATTCGCGTGCCATCCGGACGCGAACTCCGCGTGCAGCCCGCCCAGGGGAACCCATGCAAGACCACCACAAAGCCCTGATCTACACCATGGTTCTGGTATCCGCCGCCGATGGCGACATGAGCGATGCAGAACTCGTCAGCATCGGCGAGACCGTCGATTTCCTGCCCGTTTTCAAGGACTTCGACAAGGACGACCTGATCCCTGCCGCCCAGGACTGCGCGGGCATTTTTCAGAAAGACGACGGCCTCAGCGATGTTCTGAAATCGATCAAGAAAAACCTGCCGAAATCGCTCCGCGAAACCGCCTACGCGATCGCCTGCGATGTCGCGGCCGCCGACGGCGAAGTCAAACAGGAAGAGGCGCGGATCCTCGAACTGCTCCGTTACAAGCTCAAGATCGACCGGCTGATCTCGGCCGGCATCGAACGCGGCGCGCGCGCCCGGCATGCGGTGCACCGCAAGAAGGACTAACTGCACCCCCGCGGGGGACCAATCAGGGGAACTGCCATGGCACCGGGGCGCAAACCCGCAAAAGCCAAGCTCGCCGGCAAGAAGATCGGCCTGATCGGCCTTGGCCTCATGGGCCGCCCGATGGCCCGCAACCTAGCGAAGGCCGGCGCCGACCTGGTGGTCTGGAACCGCGGCCCGGCGCCCGCCCGGGAGCTCGAGAAAGACGGCATCGAGGTTGCCAAATCCATCGAGCGCCTGGCCGAGGTTTCCAGCATCATCATCGTCATGGTTGGCGACACCGAGGCGGTGCGGAAGGTCCTGTTCTCGCCCGACGGCGTGACGGCCGGTCTCCGCAAGGGCGGGGTGGTGATCGACATGGGCACGACCGATGTCCTCAAGACGCGCCAGTTCGCGCGGTGGATCGATGAGGCGGGCGGCACGCTGCTCGACGCGCCGGTTTCGGGCGGCGAGATCGGCGCCGAGGCGGGCGAGCTCACCATCATGGTGGGCGGCTCGGCCAGGGCC
>JAJFFI010000077.1 GCA_021776755.1 Alphaproteobacteria bacterium
AAATCCGATCCGAACAGCGACGATCCGTCCTCGCACTCACCGAAGTCCGGAAGTGCGGGCACCGGCGGCGCCGACGGTCCCGTCGCCCGGGTCATCGTCGTCACCGGCCTGTCGGGCGCCGGCAAGTCGTCGGCACTCAATGCGTTCGAGGACATCGGCTACGAAGCGGTCGACAACTTGCCCCTGTCATTACTCGGGGCCCTGATCCGGCCGGACAGCGGGTTCGTCCGGCCGCTTGCCGTCGGCATCGACGCGCGGACCCGGAACTTCGTGGTCGAGGATTTTCTCGGCGAATTCGGCGCGCTGCTCGATGACGCGGTCGGGATGAGCCCGAAGGTGCAGGTGCAGCTCCTTTTCATGGACTGCGACCGCGATGTGCTGCAACGCCGGTTCACCGAAACACGGCGCCGTCACCCACTGGCGAAAGACCGCCCGGTCACCGACGGCATCCGGCGCGAACGCCGGCTGATTGGTCCACTCCGCGAACGCGCCGATGTGGTGATTGACACGACCGACTACCAGCTCGCCGATCTCAAGAACGCGATCGAGCTGAATTTCGGCGCCGAGCGCGCACCGGGACTGGCACTGTCGGTCATGTCGTTTTCGTTCCGCAACGGAGTGCCGCGCGAGGCCGACCTGGTATTCGATGTGCGGTTTCTCGCAAACCCGCACTACGAGGAAAACCTCAAGATGCTGACCGGGCGCGACCCCGCGGTGCAGGAGTTTGTCGAGTCGGACAGGGATTTCCCGGCCTTTTTCCGTCATCTGAAAGACATGCTGGGCACACTGCTGCCGCGCTTCGATAACGAGGGGAAAAGTTACCTGACGATCGCGATCGGCTGCACTGGCGGGCGACACCGCTCGGTCTTTACCGCCGAGAAACTGAGCGCGGCCCTTCGCGGAGACGGCTGGCGCGTCCGCTGTCACCACCGGGATGTGAGCCGGGCCCAGACCCGCGGATGATCCGGCGATCACGGGCGCGCGGATCGCCGCGGGCAAAAAAGGCGGCGTCAATCCGGCGCCAGGTGTGCTATCAGACCCCGTTCGCGCACTTACGCGCTCTGGGATATCCCCACTGACAAACAGCGGAATGGTTTTGGCATGATCGGTATGGTTCTGGTCACCCACGGACGGCTTGCGACCGAGTTTCTGGCAGCGCTCGAGCATGTCGTGGGCCCGCAGCAGGATGCGGTCGCAATCGCGATCGGTCCCGACGACGACATGGAGGAACGGCGGAAGGAGATCCTCGAGGCGGTCTCGAAGGTCGACAGCGGCGCCGGCGTCGTGCTGGTGACCGACATGTTCGGCGGCACGCCCTCGAACCTCGCAATCTCGATCATGGACAAGGCGACCGTCGAGGTGATCGCGGGGCTCAACCTGCCGCTGCTGATCAAGCTTGCGGAATTGCGCGAGACCGACGATCTGGAAACCGCAGTCGAAAAAGCCCAGGAAGCCGGGCGCAAATACATCAACGTCGCCTCCAAGCTGCTCGCCGACAGCAAGGGCTGAGTTTGCCCAGCAAGACCGTCACTATCGTTAACCGGCGTGGGCTGCATGCCCGGGCCGCCGCCCGCTTCGTCAAGGAATGTGGCCAGTTCGATGCCGACGTTGCTGTAGTGCGGAACGGCATCCGCGTGTCGGGCGTGTCGATCATGGGGCTGATGATGCTGGCCGCGGCCACGGGCAGCGAGATCGAAATCTGCACCGAAGGCCCCGAGGCGGACGCCGTGCTCCTTGCCCTGGTGCGGCTCGTCGAGGACAAATTCGGCGAAGACTAACCTTGCCGGTTGCCAAGGCTGAACAAGAAACGCCCCGGCGCTTGCGCGACCGGGGCGTTGAGTATGCGGGACGGAGTTTGGAGAGGGTCGTCCCGAGTGGGGCAGGCTAGATGTTGTCCTTCTTGGCCTGATCGTAAAGCAGGCCGCCGGCCGCGCCGACGCCTGCGCCGACCGCGGCACCTGTCAGGGGCGCGCCCACGATCGCGCCGCCGATGGCACCGCCGGCCGCGCCGATCGCAGCACCGGCACCGGTGCGCGTGGCAGTCTGCGAGCACGCGCCAAGCGCGAGGGCTGCGATGAACGTAAGAGGAATAGCGATGGAACGCATGATGTGACTCCTGTGTTTAGGTTTGTCATGAAACCGCACGCTGACTTAAGGGGGACGCTGCGGTGACCTCAACGTGACCGCAGTATTGCCCGCTCTCGAAACCGGCGACATAACCCGTGTTAACAATCAAGTTCTTGTGATCGCGGGATCACCCGTTCAGGTACCGATTTCAGGCGCCGCGCAGATCTGGCGGGCGTGCCGTCAGATATTGTCCTTCTTGGCTTGATCGTAGACGTAGCCACCGAGCGCGCCGAGGGCGATGGAAGCAACAAGAACGGCGGGAAGTGCAATGCTGCGCATGGTATCCTCCTGGATCCAACAGGTTCGGCCCGATGCGATTGCATCAACCGGCGGCATGTCCTTTCGGGATATCCGGAGGGGCAGCATTCAGGGGATCTTGCCATCGGGAGAACCAATGGGAGGCCGGCGGAACGGGGGAGTTGCCCCGGGGGCCTGTTGTCCGCTGAAACCTGTCCTTACAAACTCCGAATGATCTTGCCGCCTTGGGCGCTGTTGGGAGAAGTATGCGCTTGCAGGGAGAACTCGACTGTGACGGCCGTCACCGGACGAGATTTTTTACCGGGCGCGGCCAACGGGAAATGGCGCGAAACCGTGATATACTTGCGAAATCATGGCGGAGCGGAAACTCGATTTCGAAAAAT
>JAJFFI010000078.1 GCA_021776755.1 Alphaproteobacteria bacterium
CGGCGGAGGTCGAAAAGGCGCTGATGATTTCCTGCTACGGCGGGTTTCTTGTTGGGCAGGCCGCGGCAAAGCAGATGGTTGAGCGCGGTGCGGGTTCGATCCTGTTCACTGGCGCCTCCGCGAGCGTGAAGGGCTACAAGCACTCCGCGCCCTTCGCGATGGGCAAGTTCGGGCTCCGCGGGCTGGCGCAAAGCATGGCGCGGGAACTGGCACCCGAAAACATCCACGTGGCGCATTTCGTGATCGATGGCGCAATCAGCAAGGGCAAGGACGACGACCGCCTGAAGGACCGCGGCGAGGATGCCTTGCTCGACCCGGATGCGATCGCCCAGACCTATCTGCAGATTCACCGCCAGCACCGGAGCGCCTGGACCTGGGAAGTGGAATTGCGCCCCTGGCTGGAGCCGTTCTAGCGCTCGCCAGCTAGGAGCCGGCCTAAACCTCTGCTACTCTTGGATTACGCGGTCATGAAGAGCCGCCCTGTTCTGTTGGGGATGGCAGGGGCACGGGGGATGGCGGGACGCAGGCCACAAGGGCCTTCAGATACTGACACGGCCTATCCGGCGCTCTGGATCGACGCCGACAAACGGCGCTGGACCATCCCCGCCACCGGCGAGGTGGTGCTGGGCCGGAGCCGCAAGGCCGATCTCACCTTCGCCGACGATCCCTATGTCTCGCGAAGCCAGGTTCGGATTTTCACGTCCCGGGGCATGCAGGTCATCGAGAACCTGTCGGACGCGACCCGGACTTACCTGAACGGCAAGGAAATCGAGTCCGCCCGGGCACTTCGACACGGCGACGTCGTGCGGTTTTCCGATGTCCTGCTGGTGTACCTCGCGGAATCCGACGCGGTGATCGAAATGCAGGCGCCGCCGCCAGAGCCGCCCGCAGCGATTTCCGGCGCCGAGTCCGGCGTGCCGCAGGATGCTCCCTGCTCGGCGCGCCACCTCGCCGATACGCTGACGAAGGTCGAGACGAACCCGCCGGCAGGCCGCGTGCCGCGGACCGCTGCGGGGCAGCGCGATGAAATTCCGCTGCAGGCCCGGATGGAAATCGGCCGGGCGTCCGACGGTTCGGACATCTATCTCGATCACCCGACCGTGTCGCGCCGGCACGCGGTGCTTGAGGTCCAGGGCAAGAGCGCGACGATCCGCGATCTCGGCAGCGCCAACGGCACTTATTTCAATGGCGAGCGGCTGACCGAGAGGCGCTCGGCCGCGATCCGCCGCGACGACATCATCGATATCGGCCCGTTCACGCTGATCTATACCGGCAAGAGCCTGCTGCGCCAGTCGCGCCAGGGCAACATGCGGGTCATCGGGCGCAACCTCACCCGCGTCGTCAGCGTTCCGGGCGCCGGCAAACGCACCATCCTCGACGATGTCTCGGTGGTGATCGAACCCAACGAGTTCGTCGTTCTGCTCGGGCCCAGCGGCTCCGGCAAGACGACGCTGATGAATGCACTCTCCGCCCGCGAGATGGCGACCAGCGGCGAGGTGCTGATCAACGACGTGAGCCTCTATGCCCATTTCGCGATCCTGAAGGACGAAATGGCGCTGGTGCCGCAGCACGACATGCTGCACGAGGGCCTGACCCTGCAGAGGGCGCTCGCCTACACCGCGCGCCTGCGCCTGCCGGCGGACCAGACCCGCAAGGGGATCGCCGAGGAAGTCGAACGCGTGGCCGGGAGCGTCGAATTGCAGGAGCGTCTTTCGACCCACATCGGGATGCTGTCTGGCGGGCAGAAAAAGCGCGCGAGCCTTGCCAACGAGACGCTCTCGAAGCCGAGCCTGCTGTTTCTCGACGAGGTCACCAGCGGCCTCGACGAGGGCACCGACTGGGAAATCATGAAATTGCTGCGGCGGATGGCGGACGACGGCATGACCATCGTCTGCGTCACCCACACGCTCGCCAACGTCGAAGAGTTCTGCCATCGCATCGTGGTGCTGAGCGAGGGCGGGTTTCTGGCCTTCAGCGGCACGCCCGAGGCCGCCAAGGCGCATTTCGGGGTCGCGCGGCTGGCCGACATCTACCGCAAGCTCCCCACCCTGCCCGGCGCCGAGTGGCGCGCGCAATTCGCCCAGGGCACTGCCTACCGGGCGCATATCGGCGCCGAGATCGACAAGCTCGAGGGCGGCACCAGGCTCCGCGAGCGCGCCGCGATCGACTCCGACAAGATCGGCATCGGTCAGCGCGTGGCGACCATTTTCCGTCAGTTCCGGATTTTCACCGGGCGTAACACGCGGCTGCTTTTCGCGGACCGGAAGACGCTCGCGATGGCGTTTGGGCAGGCGCTGCTGCTCGGCGCGCTGCTCGGATACGTGTTCATCGATTTCACGTCGCCCGGGCCACTGGTCGCGCCGTTCCTGTTCCTGTTCGGGATCACCGCGTTCTGGATCGGCTGCAACGGCACGTCGAAGGAAATCGTCAAGGAACGCCCGATCTATCTGCGCGAGCGGGACGTAAACCTGTCGGTGCTGGCCTATTTCGCGTCGAAGCTGCTGGTCAACGTCGTCTTCGTGGTCGTGCAGGTGCTCGTGTTCGCCGCCGCGGTCTGGGGGGTGGCGGCGACAATTCCCGGCCCGCTCGGGGCGCAGGTTGCGATGATCGCGCTTGCCGGCACCGTGGGCGCCTGTCTCGGGCTGTTGATCTCGGCGGCCTCCCGCACACGCGACCAGGCCACTACCCTGGTGCCGCTCGCGCTGGTCCCGCAGATCATCCTCGCCGGCGTCATCGTGCGCGAAATGCCGGTGCTCGCCGAATGGTTCTCGCATAAGGTGATCAGCGGCTACTGGATCCAGGAAGCCATGATCGCCAACTTCCGGGATCAGGGCGAGCGCCTGGTCGAGGCGGCGGCCGTCCTGTCGCTCCACATCGCCGCGTTCGCCTTCGCCGGCTACGCGGTGATGTTCTTCCGCGACCGGCGGGGGAAGCGGTAGCGGCACTTGTCGCTGTAAGAAAATGCGCCCTTCGAGACGGGGCTTCGCCCCTCCTCAGGACGAGGAAGGGTTTTAGCTGTCACGTACCACTCGCCTCGTCCTGAAGAGGCTCGAAGGGCCGCCCCCTCACCTCATCCTGAGGAGGCCCGAAGGGCCGTCTCGAAGGATGTTCGCAAGTTTCCTGTGGATAACCTGCCTTGCGTCAGGCTTCGGAGTCGCCATCTCGCGGTGCGGTTCCTATATTCCGGAGGACACCCCCAACCGGCCCGCCTCATGCCCGCGAAGAAACCCGCCAAGCCCGCTGCCCTGAAGTCTGCTGTTTCCGGTCTCGACACCATCGTCGTGCGCGGGGCGCGGGAGCATAACCTCAAGAACGTCACGGTCGAGATGCCGCGGAACCGGCTGGTGGTGATCACCGGGCTATCCGGGTCCGGCAAGTCCTCGCTTGCCTTCGATACGGTCTATGCGGAAGGGCAGCGGCGGTATGTCGAGAGCCTGTCGTCCTATGCGCGCCAGTTCCTCGAGCTGATGCAGAAGCCGGATGTCGACTCCATCGAGGGGCTGTCGCCGGCGATCTCCATCGAGCAGAAGACGACGTCGAAAAACCCGCGGTCGACTGTTGGCACCGTGACCGAGATCTACGACTACCTGCGGCTGCTTTATGCCCGCGTCGGCATCCCCTACTCGCCCGCGACCGGGCTGCCCATCGAGAGCCAGACCGTCAGCCAGATGGTCGATCTCGTGTTGGCAATGGAGGACGGCACCCGGCTCTACCTGCTCGCCCCCATCGTGCGCGGGCGCAAGGGCGAGTACCGCAAGGAACTGGCCGAACTCCGCAAGAAGGGCTTCCAGCGGGTCAAGATCGACGGCGAAATGTACGAGATCGCCGACGTCCCCGCGCTGGACAAGAAGTTCAAGCATGACATCGACGTGGTGGTGGACCGCCTGGTGGTCCGGGCCGACATGGGCAACCGGCTCGCGGACTCGATCGAGACGGCACTCGGCCTCTCGGATGGTCTGGTGTTCGCCGAGAATGCCGACACCAGCGACCGCACCACGTTCTCGGCCAAGTTCGCCTGCCCGGTCTCGGGCTTCACCATCGACGAGATTGAGCCGCGGCTGTTCAGCTTCAACAACCCTTTCGGTGCCTGCCCTGTCTGCGACGGACTCGGCACGCAGATGCACATGAACGCCGAGCTGATCGTGCCCGATGCGGCCAAGAGTCTGTGGGACGGTGCGGTGCTGCCCTGGGCCAACACGACGTCGAAATACTATGGCCAGACCCTCGACGGGCTCGCGCGGCACTTCAAGATTTCGGTCAAGACGCCGTGGGAGGAATTGCCGCAGGAAGCCCGCGACGCGGTGCTCTACGGCTCGGGCGAGACGCCGGTGCGGATGGTCTATGACGACGACACCCGCAAGTACGAGATCAACCGGCCGTTCGAGGGCGTCCTCAACAACCTGCAGCGGCGCTGGCGCGAGACCGACAGCAGCTGGGTAAAGGAAGAGCTCGGCAAGTATCTTACCAGCTATCCCTGCGAGGCCTGCGAGGGCAACCGGCTGAAGCCCGAGGCGCTGGCGGTAAAGATCGACGGGATGCACGTCAGCCAGGTCGCCGAAATGTCGATCCTGCAGGCGCGGGACTGGTTCGCGGCGTTGCCGAAGACGCTCTCGAAAAAGCAGAACGAGATCGCCGAGCGCATCCTGAAGGAGATCAACGAACGGCTAGGGTTCCTGGTCGATGTCGGGCTCGACTACCTGACGCTCTCGCGCTCATCTGCCACTCTGTCCGGCGGCGAGAGCCAGCGTATCCGGCTCGCCTCGCAGATCGGCTCCGGCCTCACCGGCGTGCTCTACGTGCTCGACGAACCGTCGATCGGGCTGCACCAGCGTGACAACTCGCGGCTGCTCGAAACCCTCAAGCGCCTCCGCGATCTCGGCAACACGGTGATCGTGGTCGAGCACGACGAGGAAGCGATCCTGTCGGCCGACCATCTGGTCGACATGGGCCCGGCCGCCGGCATCCACGGCGGCGAACTGGTCGCCCAGGGCACGCCCGAGGCGGTGATGAAGGCCGGCGTCGGCATGACCGCCGAGTATCTCACCGGCAAGCGCGCGGTGCCGGTGCCGGCCAGGCGCCGGACCGGCAAGACGGGCAAGAGCGTCGTCATCGAGGGCGCCGAAGAGAACAACCAGCAGGACGTCACCGCGGCGATCCCGCTCGGCACGCTGACCTGCGTCACCGGCGTCTCGGGCTCCGGCAAGTCGACGCTGATCATCGACACGCTCTACAAGGCGGTCGCCCGCCGGCTGCACGGCTCGCGCGGCGTGCCCGGCAAGCACGAGGACATCAAGGGCCTCGAATACATCGACAAGATCATCGACATCGACCAGTCGCCCATCGGCCGCACCCCGCGCTCGAACCCGGCGACCTACACCGGCGCCTTCACGCCGATCCGCGACTGGTTCGCGGGGCTGCCCGAAAGCGGTGCCCGGGGCTACAAGCCGGGGCGCTTCTCGTTCAACGTCAAGGGCGGGCGCTGCGAGACCTGCCAGGGCGACGGCATGATCAAGATCGAGATGCACTTCCTGCCGGATGTTTACGTCCAGTGCGAGGCCTGCAAGGGCCGACGCTACAACCGCGAGACGCTCGAGGTCACCTTCAAGGACAAGAGCATCGCCGACGTGCTCGACATGACGGTCGAGGAAGGCGCGCAATTCTTCAAGGCGGTGCCGTCAATCCGCACCAAACTCGAGACGCTGGAGAAGGTCGGCCTCGGCTATATCCATGTCGGCCAGCCCGCGACGACGCTGTCCGGCGGCGAGGCCCAGCGGGTGAAGCTCGCCAAGGAACTGTCGAAACGCGCAACCGGCAAGACGCTCTATATCCTCGACGAGCCCACGACCGGCCTGCATTTCGAGGACGTCCGGAAGCTGCTCGAGGTGCTGCACTCGCTGGTCGACACCGGCAACTCGGTCGTCGTGATCGAACACAACCTCGAGGTCATCAAGACGGCAGACTGGATCCTCGATCTCGGCCCCGAAGGCGGCGACGGCGGCGGCCGCATCATCGCCGCGGGCACGCCCGAGGACGTGGCGGCGGAGCCGGAGAGCTACACGGGGGAGTATTTGGCACCACTCCTGGGCGTGAAGCGCAAGGCCGCGAAGAAGCGGGCGTAGCTGAACAATAGGGTTTATGAAATGTCAAAACGGCTAAAACCAGAAAACTATAAGCAAGTTCAGGCCTTAATCCGAAAATCGGATGAGACTATCTCGGAATTTTACCACGACATTATCGAACTTGTGGAGAATTACGAATTTGAGATTAGCATCGCCTACATGTTCTCTCTAATTGAGCGCACTCAGAACCAGACGCTATATTGCGCCATGGTGAGACTTCACCGTGTGAACAAAGATATTGCGCTTCGAGCAGTCGAGAGTGAACATTTTACCAGGAAGGGGTATCGACAGTT
>JAJFFI010000079.1 GCA_021776755.1 Alphaproteobacteria bacterium
GCCATAGAGCTGATAGCGCGGGAGCACCCGCCAGGTCTCGGTTGCCTGGTGATAGCGCGCCTCGCCCCGCGACCATCTCTCGAGCAGGATCACCATGAAGACCAGCCCCATCAGGAGCGCCGCCAGTTGCGCGCCCGCCGCCCGGTCGCCCATTCCGAGCCAAGTCCGGTAAATACCCGCGGTGAAAGTGTCGACGGCAAAATGCTGGACCGTGCCGAAATCGTTGAGCGTTTCCATGAGCGCTAGCGCCAGTCCGGTCACGATGCTGGGCCGTGCGAGCGGCAGGGCGACCCGCGAGAACGCCCGCCAGCCGCTTGCGCCCAGCGTCCGGCTGACCTCGAGGGCGCAGACCGATTGCTCGAGAAAGGCCGAGCGCGCGAGCAGGTAGACATAAGGATAGAGCACCAGCGTCATCACGGTGATCGCGCCGCCGAGGGTGCGGATATCCGGGAACCAGTAATCCTGGCTGCTGGTCCAGCCGAATGTGGTCCGCAGCGCGCTCTGCACCGGCCCCGCGTAGTCGAGCAGCCCAGTATAGGCATAAGCAATGACATAGGCCGGCAGCGCGAAAGGCAGCAGCAGGAGCCATTCAAAGACCTTGCGCCCCGGGAACGCGCACATGGTGACCAACCAGGCGGTCGCCGTGCCGACCAGGAAGACGCCGATCCCCACCCCTACCATCAGCCCGATGGTGTTAACGGCATACCGCCCCAGGACCGTCGAGGCGATATGCGTCCAGGTCTCGCCTGCGGGCGTGAAGACCTGGGCCATGACGATCACCACGGGGATCGACAACACGCCTGCAATCGCCAGCGCCGCCAACGACCAGGGTGAAACCGCCGGTCGCCAGCGGGCCTCATTCCGGGTCTTTACGGGATCCAGCGTTGTGGACGTGTCGGTCACGGGCGCCTGCGGGATTGCCTCCGGCCATATCGGGCCGGACGAACCGTTCTATTGAGACTAATTCTCAATGGCAAGCGGGCTGTTCTTCACACGATACCCAAGAACGGGAGCAGAAGGGTCCGTCAGGTCTCCTCAGCTTCCATCAGGTTCGACGCGAGATCGGTTTCGTCGAACAGGTCCTCTTGGTTTTCCTCGTCCTCAGCTTCGTCATCCTCATCGCGCTCGCGATAGATGCCGAGCGCCGGGCGGGTGTCGAGCAGGCCCGCGGCCTTGAGCTCGTCGAGCCCCGGCAGTTCGTCGAGCCCGCCGAGCCCGAAGTGGTCGAGGAACTTCGGCGTGGTGACCCAGGCGACGGGCCGGCCGGGCGTGCGCCGCCGCTTACCGGGCCTGATCCAGCCCGCCTCCAGCAACACGTCGAGGGTGCCGCGGCTCAGCGCGACCCCCCGCACCTCCTCCATTTCGCCGCGGGTCACCGGCTGGTGATAGGCGATGATGGCGAGCGTCTCGATCGCGGCGCGCGACAGTTTTCGCGTCACCTCGGTCTCGATCTCAAGCACACCGGTCAGATCGGGTGCTGTCCGGAAGCTCCAGCGGTTGCCGGTCTTCACCAGCACGACACCCCGGTCGCGGTAGTGGCGCTGCAGTTCTTCCAGCACCTCCGCCGCGTCGACGCCCTCCGGCAGGCGGGCCGCGACATTCTCGATATCGAGCGGTTCCTTGGCCGCGAAAAGCAACGCCTCGATCACCCGAAGATAATGGTCGTCGATGTCGGAACCGCCCTTTTTCGGCGGGTCTTCGTCGTCGGCGGAGTCGCCGTCTTCCGCGCCCTTCTTGCGGAGCGGCACGACGTTCGAGGCGGCATCGGTCCCGCCCGCGGCCTCTGCGGTTTCTGTCTCCACGGGGTGTTCGTCCGGTTCGATTTCGGATTCCGGGCCGGTCACATCTTCATTCAGCGACTCTTCTTCGATCTCCGCATCCTCATCGGCCTGCATCTCGACTTCAGGGTCTGGCTCATCGATGTCGATGGCTTCCGTCTCAGCTGTATGGTCCTCCCCGGCTTCGGCGATCTCCGGAACGGACTCGGCTGCTTCGGGGTGGTCCTCCGGCTCGGTCTCCATAGTCTCGTCAGGGGCGGCTTCCGGCTCCATCGGGGCCACGGCCGTCTCTTCCGGCTCGATGACGGGTTCGGGCACCGCTTCGGCCTCTACTTCGATCACCGGGCCCGGCTCGGGCGGTTGATGGGAGGTGGGGAACGGCATGACGTTATCCGCCCTCGCCGGCTGTGGTTGTGGCGCCGGCTGTGGTTGTGGCGCCGGACGTGTCACCGGCGGGCGGAACGGATCCGTCTCCACCGCTTCCTCCGGTTCCGGCACGACCGCCAGGGCGGTTGCGGAGATAGATCGGACCGTAGGCATGTTCCTGGCGGATGTGGGCGCGGCCCGACTTGGCGAGCTCGAGACTGGCGGCAAAAACGGCTGCGGTGGCGGACCGGCTTCCGATTCCGGGCTGGAGGTCGGGTGGGAGGAAGTCGGAGAGGCTTCGCCAGTCCCTAAACCCAACCAGGATTTGACTGAGCCGACTAATCGCTTCATCCACCGTGTAAAGGTCGCTTGGCGAAATCCTGAGCGTTCCGCCTGTGACGCGTCGCTTCTGTTCTCCATAGGCCCTCAGCAAATCATAGAGTGAAACATCAAGTGTGGATTTCCGGATGACGGTGACGCCCTCGGGCGCGCCGCGCGGAAACGTGTCGACCCCGAGCCGCGGCAGCGCGAGGATCTTCTTGCCGGCGTCCCGCATCGCTTCGAGGCGGGCGAGCTGGAACTGCAGGGCGGCCGCCATCTCGGGGCCGGTCGGCTCGTCTTCCTCGACCTCCTCGACCGGCAGCAGCAGCCGCGACTTGAGAAATGCGAGCCACGCCGCCATGACCAGATAGTCGGCGGCGATATCGAGATTGTGCCGCTTGGCGTCGATGATGAATTCGAGATACTGCTCGGCCAGCGCCAGGATCGAGATATTGGTGACATCGACCTTCTGCGACCGCGCCAGATCGAGCAGCAGGTCGAGTGGCCCTTCGTATCCATCGAGGTCGACCACCAGCCGGTCGCCTTCGGGTGCGTTCTCCCAGGCTTCGCGGTCTTCGGCGCTGAATTCGAACTCTTTTTCCTTCGCCATTCCCGCGCTCCCTATGCCTCGCCCGCGGCGGGCCCCGGGGCCGCCTCAAGCTGGGCCTGGATCGACTCGACGGACTTGAGAAGGTCGTTGAGCCGGGTTTGCGCGGTGGTGCGGTCGACCTGGTCCGGTGACATGTCGCGCATGCCTTCGGCCCGCTCATAGCGTTCCAGGGCATCGTCCGTCATCGCACCGACGGCGCCCGCCACCTCTTTCATTTCGACCAGATCGCCATTGCAATGCAGAACCACGTCGCAGCCGGCGCCGATCGACGCCTCGGTCCGCTCGGCGAGTGTGCCCGAGAGCGCATGCATCGAAAGATCGTCGGACAGCAGCAGTCCGGTGAACCCGATCTCGTCTCGG
>JAJFFI010000080.1 GCA_021776755.1 Alphaproteobacteria bacterium
TATTCCTCGAGCGGCACGCCGTACTGCAGGCCGATCGAGACGGCGATCGCGAAGTTGTTCATGAGGCTCCGGAAGGCGGCACCCTCCTTGTGCATGTCGACGAAGATCTCGCCGATCCTGCCGTCCTCGTATTCGCCGGTGCGGAGATACACCTTGTGCCCGCCGACAACGGCCTTCTGGGTATAGCCCTTGCGCCGTTGCGGCAGCCTGTCGCGGTCGACCCGCACGATCTTCTCGACGATGCGCTCGACGATCATCTCGGCCCGCGCCGCGGCCGGGGCCTCGGTAATGGCTTCGATCACGTCGGCCACGTCCTCGTCCGCATCGAGCAGCGAAGAGTTCAGCGGCTGCGACAGCTTGGAGCCGTCGCGGTAAAGCGCATTGGCCTTGAGGCAGAGCCGCCAGGACAGCATGTAGCTCTCCTTGCATTCCTCGACGGTGGCGCTGTTCGGCATGTTGATGGTTTTCGAGATCGCGCCCGAGATGAACGGCTGGGCGGCGGCCAGCATGCGGATGTGGCTCTCGACCGAGAGATACCGCTTGCCGATCCGGCCGCAGGCATTGGCGCAGTCGAAGACCGGCAGATGCTCGTCCTTCAGGTGCGGCGCGCCTTCCAGCGTCATCGCGCCGCAGCAGAACGTGTTGGCCTTCTCGACCTCGGCATTGCGGAACCCGAGAGCGCGCAGGATGTCGAAGGTCGGGTCATCGAGGTCCTTGGCGTCGAGCCCGAGGGCGCCGGTGCAGAATTCCTCGCCGAGCGCCCACTTGTTGAACACGAAGCGGATGTCGAAGGCGGTGTCGAGTGCTGCTTCGACGGTCTCGAGCACACCGGTCGTGAAGCCCTTCTCGCGAAGCAGCTCATGGTTGACGCCGGGCGCGTTCTTCAGCGTCGCCCGGCCGACGGCATAGGTCACGATCTCGGAGATTTCCTCGATCGAATAGCCGAGCGTCTCGAGCGCCTGGGGCACCATCCGGTTGATGATCTTGAAGTAACCGCCGCCGGCGAGCTTCTTGAACTTCACCAGTGCGAAGTCGGGCTCGATGCCGGTGGTATCGCAGTCCATCACGAGACCGATGGTGCCCGTCGGCGCGATCACCGAGACCTGCGCGTTGCGGTACCCGTGCTTCTCACCCATCTCCAGCGCGTCGTCCCAGGCCTTCTGGGCGGCGGTCAGAAGCGGGGCGTCCTGGCAGGCCTGCTCGTCGAGCGGGACCGGCTGGATCGAGAGGCCTTCGTAGCCGCTGGTCTCGCCGTAGGCCGCGCGGCGGTGGTTGCGGATCACCCGCAGCATGGCCTCCGCATTGTCCTTGTAGCCCGGGAAGGTGCCGTGTTCTTCGGCCATCTCGGCCGAGGTGGCATAGGCCTGACCGGTCATCAGCGCGGTGATGGCGCCTGCGATTCCGCGGCCTTCCTCGCTGTCATAGGGGATGCCGTTGGCCATCAGGAGCCCGCCGATATTGGCGTAGCCGAGGCCCAGCGTCCGGTAGACATAGGAAAGCTCGGCGATTTTCGCCGACGGATACTGTGCCATCAGCACCGAGATTTCGAGGGCGATGGTCCAGAGCCGGGTCGCGTGCCGGAAGTCCTCGACCGCGAAGCTGCCGTCCTCCTGACGGAACGTCATCAGGTTCAGCGACGCGAGGTTGCACGCCGTGTCGTCGAGGAACATGTACTCCGAACACGGGTTCGAGGCGTTGATCCGGCCGCTTTCGGGGCAGGTGTGCCACTCGTTGATCGTGGTGTCGAACTGGATGCCCGGGTCGGCCGACGACCATGCCGCGTTGCCGATGTCGTCCCAGAGCTCGCGGGCGCTGATCGTCTCGCAGATCTCACCGTCGGTGCGCCGGGTCAGGTTCCAGTTGCCGTCGTCCAGCACCGCCTGCAGGAAGTCGTTGGTGACGCGGACCGAATTGTTCGAGTTCTGGCCGGAGACCGTCAGATAGGCTTCCGAATCCCAGTCGGTGTCGTAGGTCGGGAAGTCGATGCCCGTGTAGCCTTGTTCCGCGAACTGGATGACCCGCTGGATGAAGTTCTCCGGGATCATGACGTGCCGGGCTTCCTTCACCGCGGCCTTCAGCGCCGGGTTGGCCTTGGGATCGAAGCGGTCATCCGGATTGACGTCGACGGAGGCGTGGCACGCCTCGATCACGGCATTGAGGTGCCGGTTGCAGAGCTTGGAGCCCGCAACAAGGCTCGCAACCTTCTGCTCCTCGACCGCTTTCCAGCGCACGTAGGTCTGGATGTCGGGATGGTCGATGTCGACGGTGACCATCTTGGCCGCGCGCCGCGTCGTGCCGCCCGACTTGATGGCGCCGGCCGCCCGGTCGCCGATCTTGAGGAAGCTCATCAGGCCCGACGACTTGCCGCCGCCCGACAGCGGCTCGTTCTCGCCGCGGATATGGGAGAAATTGGTGCCGGTGCCCGAGCCATACTTGAACAGCCGCGCCTCGCGGACCCAGAGATCCATGATGCCGCCCTCGTTTACGAGGTCGTCGGAAACCGACTGGATGAAGAAGGCATGAGGCTGCGGGTGTTCGTAGGACGACCTCGACCGGGTCAACTTGCCGGATTCGAAATCGACGTAGTGATGCCCCTGCGCCGGGCCGTCGATGCCGTAGGCCCAGTGCAGACCCGTGTTGAACCACTGCGGCGAGTTCGGGGCGACCCGCTGGGCCGCCAGCATATGGGCCATTTCGTCGTAGTAGGCTTGCGCGTCATTT
>JAJFFI010000009.1 GCA_021776755.1 Alphaproteobacteria bacterium
GCCCGCGCATCGCGCCGCTGATGTCGCGGTATTTGACATACAGCGTCTTCGGCGGGTTTTTGAAAGGCAATTGGATCTGGCTGTTCGCGACCGGATAGCCGGTATCCTTGCTGCGGTGCGCGTGATGGCCGGTGCTCCGGAACTCCCCGTCTTCGCCGGGCCGCCAGAAGATTTCCCGCACCCGGTCGGTAATATCGAGGGTGCCGTGCCAGCCGAGATTGCTCTTCATCCAGTTGATCTTGACCGGATTGTCCATCGCGTCCGGGTTGAAATGGCTGAGCGCGGCGTAGCGGTCTTTCGCGTCCTGCAGGTGCCGGGCGGAAAGATCCCTGTCGATGTAATATTTGGCGAAGTTTCCGGCCGTGTTCATCTCGAACAATCGCTCCAGCAGCTCCTTTTCCATGCGCTTGTCGGCCAGTGTCTGGGTGCCCCGGCGGCGCTCGGAATACTGCAGCGAGAGCTCATAGATCGCCGGGCCGAAGTCCTTGTGGGCATTGGCGAACTGGAACACGCCAGCCGTACGTGCGGCGTCTTCGGCGACCAGCAATTCACCGAAATCGACCACGAAGCTCTTCGAACGCTGCGCCAGATAGGCGTACGTCTCCCGTGCGCCCGCAGCACCGTCCTGTACCCGTACCAGTTTGGCAAAGCGCAAGTGCGGGTCGACATAGTCGAGATCGAACTGGAAGTAATCCAGATAGGCCCGCCGCGCCTCGGACAGCTGGCCCTTTTGTTCGTGGATTCGGGCGTTGTGATAGTGCTCTTCGGGCTGGTCCGCGTTGGGGACTAGGCTCTGGGTGTTCAGCAGCGCCTTGAACGCGTCGGGCAGGTTCTCCATCAGGTCGGCGCGCGCCGGGGCGGTGAAAACGGCGGCGGCAAACAGCCATGCGGTCAGCGTGACCCTGAAGAGCGGTCTGGTCATGATTAGCTTCATCCTTCCTGGAATCAGTGCGTTAGGCGCTCTTGCTGTAATATCGGGCGAAAATATCGCCAGGATGTGGCTGGGCAGGGGATGTTCCTGGTGCGCAAATAGACTAAATAACCGAAGACGTGCAGCACAGTACTGTATGCCGCCCGATTTTGCCGAAAAGATGGAGATGCCGGACCGCCCCCGGCTGCTGAAAACAGGACCAAGGCCATGAAAACCGCGCTGCTCATTCTGTTCTGGCTGGTCATGCTGGCGGGCTCTCTCTGGGCGGTGCTGCATTTCTGGCTGAAATACAACGACGTGACGCTCTCCGGCCATGGCATGACTGCACTCGTGCTGGGCGTCGTCGTCTCGCTCGCCGTCGGCATCGGCCTCATGCGCCTCGTCTATTGGTCGCACAAAAACGGCTACGACTGAGCAGTTCCGAAATTGAGCCGGGCGGCCCGCGCCTTTCGCTGTTTCAGCTTGTGCCCGACGGCGACGATCGCCTCGATCGCGGGCACCAGCTCTTCTCCCATATCCGTCAGCCGGTACTCCACCGAGGGCGGCGAGGTCGGCTTGACCTCGCGGTGCACCGCCCCCTCGGCCTCGAGCGTGCGCAGCCGCTGCGTCAGGACCTTGGCGGATATGCCCGGAATGTCTACTTTCAGTTCGCTGAACCGGCGCGGTCCGGCGCTCAGATACCAGATGATGTTGGGCGTCCACGCACCGCCCACGATCGCCAGACACTCCGAGAGCGGGCAGTTCAGCGGCGGCTCCGGGCTGTGGTTCTTTCTGACTTTCAAGGGCATGGGTGTCGGCTTTCCGCAGGCTCACAAAGTTACCGTCGGGAAACCAGATAATGCACTTTCCAAATGTTAGCAAGTTTACTTCGGTAACCATGGAATCCATTTCGGGGGCTTAACGTCTTCAACCCCGAGGAAAGGATCTCTCCCATGAAGCTCTATTATGCCCCCGGCGCCTGTTCGCTCGCCTCCCACATCGCGCTCCGCGAGACCGGCGCCGACTTCGACCTCGAAAAAGTCGACACCGGCACGGGGAAGACCGAAACGGGCGCCGCCTATGCCGAGGTGAACCCCAAGGGCTATGTGCCCGCGCTCAAGCTCGACGATGGCACGGTCCTGACCGAGGGCGCGGCGATCCTGCAGTTCATCGCCGATGGCGCGGCCGCGAACGCGCCGAAACTCAGGCTTGCCCCGGCCGCCGGCTCCCGCGACCGCGTCCATCTGCAGGAACATCTCAACTACGTCGCCTCCGAGATCCACAAGTCGTTCAGCCCGTTCTTCGCGTCCGAGCCGCCGGCCAAGTCCGACGACGACCCGGCCTTCGCCAAGCTCGTCAAACGCCTCGACTATGTGGAAGACCTGCTGTCCGACGGGCGCACGTATCTGATGGGCGACGAATTCACCGTCGCCGACGCCTATCTCTTCACCGTCGCGAACTGGGCGCACCCGCTCGGCATCGGTCTCGACCGCTGGCCCAATCTCGCGGCCTTCGTCGAGCGGATCTCCGCCCGCCCGGCCACCCGCGCCGCGATGCAGGCCGAGGGCCTGATCCAGTGACAACCGCGCGTGCAGGCGCCCGGGACGCGGCCGAGACGACCCCGGACTATTCCGGGGTCGTAGCCACGCTCGAGACCTATCTCGACGGTCCCTACGAGAGCGACACGTCCCGGCTCGCCCGTGTGTTCCACGCCGAGGCCCGCTATGTCACGGTCAGTGGCGGCGACCTTCTGCATCTCGACATGCCGCGGTATTTTGCGGTCGTCGACGACCGGCCGTCTCCCGCCAGCCGGGGCGAGACGCGCCGCGACCGGATCGCCGCCATCGAGTTCGCGGGCCCCGGCACGGCGTTCGCCCGGGTGCAGTGCGCGATCGGGCCCAAACGGTTCACGGATTTTCTGACGCTCATCCGCGATCCGGAGCGTCCCGCGGACGGCTGGCGAATCATCGCGAAAGTCTTCCATTATGACGTGACACCCGAGACCTGACGTCCGCCCATGACCATCGAACACGCGATGACCTTCATTCTTTTCGTGCTTGCCGCCGCCGGCTCGCCGGGGCCGAGCAACGTATTGCTGACGGCAACCGGCGCGAATGTCGGCATCGTCCGGGGCCTTCCGGTGCTGCTCGGGGTCTCGCTCGGCATGGGCTTCATGATGTTCGCGGTCGCGGCCGGGCTTGGCGGGCTCCTGATCGAGAACCCGACCGCGATGCTCGCGATGAAATGGGCAGGGGCCGCCTTCCTGCTGTGGCTCGCCTGGAAGATCGCGACCGCCACCCGCAGCGAGGCGAAATCCGGGCAGAAACCGGTCGGCTTTCTGGGGGCGGCCGGGTTCCAGTGGGTCAATCCGAAGGCCTGGCTGGTGACGGCAAGTGCGGCGGCGACATATCTGGCGGGGGC
>JAJFFI010000081.1 GCA_021776755.1 Alphaproteobacteria bacterium
AGCGAGGGATAACCGGTTCCGAAATCGTCGATCGAGACGTGGACACCAAGGGTCTTGAGCGCGCTCAGCGTCTCGGCGGCGTCGGCCGTGTTTTCGGCGAGGTGTCCCTCGGTCAGCTCGAGTTCGAGATAGGCCGGGTCCATGCCGCTGGCGCTGATCGCGTCCCATACCTGATCGGGCAGCAGTTGGTTCTGGAATTGCTTGGCAGACAGGTTCACGGCAACCCTGCGTTGGGGGAGACCGCTTTCGACCCACGCCATGTGCTGCGCACAAGCCGTCTGCAGCACCCAATCGCCGAGCGGCACGATCAGGCCGGTCTCCTCGGCAACCGGGATGAACCGGTCGGGGGCGATCATGCCTTTTTCCGGATGCAGCCAGCGTACGAGCGCCTCGACGCCAATGATATCGCCCGTCCGCAGGCACATTTGCGGCTGGTAGTGCAGGACGAGTTGATTGTTTTCGATCGCGTAACGGAGGTCGCGCTCAACCGCGAGACGGTCGTGGGCCCGCTCGGTCATTTCGTCAGTGTGAAATTCGAAATGGCTGCCGGGCTTTTCCTTAGCCCGGTACATCGCCATGTCAGCGTTCTTCACGAGTTCGTCGACGCCGGCATGCCCGCCTGGGTACAGTGCAATACCGATACTGGCGTTTACGTAAATCTTGTGGCCTTCGACATTGAATGACGAGGCAAGCGCGGCAAGGATTTTCTCGGCGACATGTGCCGCGATTTCGGTGCGGCCGACGCCCTCGAGGATGACCGTGAATTCATCTCCGCCGAGCCGGCACACCATGTCGGAGGCACGAATGGAGTTCGTGAGGCGCTGAGCGACCTGGATGAGCAACTGGTCGCCAGCGGCGTGCCCCAAGCTGTCGTTGATGGTCTTGAAACGGTCGAGATCGAGGAACAGCAACCCGACGTGATTTTTCTGGCGATCGGTGCGTGCGACAGCGTGCCGCAGGTATTCCATGAAGATCGAGCGGTTCGCGAGCCCGGTGAGGCTGTCGAGCTCGGCCAGATTGACCAGTTTTTGCTCGTTGCGGCGGCGCTCGAGCGCATAGGTGATGGTGCGCGACAGGAGCGGGCCGCTGATCTCGTCCTTGTGCAGATAATCCGACGCACCCGAACGGATCGCTTCCAGATCAATGGCCAGTTCCTTCTGGCCGGTCAGGATGATCACCGGCGCCTGGACCCGGTCGGCCCGCATACGCGCGAGCAGGTCAAGGCCGGTCTCCGCGCCGATATGATAGTCGTAGATATGGAGGTCGAAATCGGCCGCTTGCGTGGCTTCAATCGCCTGATCGTGATCCGTGACCCAGGTGATCTCATAATTGTGCATCTCGATATCATCGAGATGACTCTTCACGAGAATGTAGTCATCCTCGCTGTCCTCCACCAGCAGCAACCGGATGGTCAGCAGCTCATGAAGAATGCCGCCGTCAGGCACGGATGAACCGGCAAACCCAAAACAGGCTCGCCCCTACCGTCGCATAATTCCGGCCCGAAAAGCTCATATCTCACCGTTGTCCCAGACGGCCGGCGGCAGGCGCCACCGGCAAACATCAAGGATTATCGGCTAATACCGGTTAAGAAGGTGTTGAAACGCGTTTGCGCGGAATGCGGCAGGTCTCTGCCCAGTATGAAATGACCGATTGCATTGCCTCGACGAGCCCGTTGAACGACGTCGGCTTGACGATGAAGGAGTTGACGCCGAGGTCGTAGCTCCGCACCACGTCTTCCTCACTCTGGCTTGTGGTGAAGACAACGATGGGAATGTGCCTGAGCGTCGGGTCCTGCTTGATTTCGCGCAGCGCCTCGCGCCCATCCTTCCGCGGCATGTTCAGGTCGAGCAGGATAATGTCCGGCAGATCGTCCTCCGCCAGTAACGCAAAATCGCCCTCGCGCCGCAGGTAGGCGAGCAGCTTTTCGCCGTCCTCGACGAACACCAGGCCTTCATCCGTATAGGCCTCGCGCAAGGCTTCGGCGGCGAGAAGCCGGTCGTCCGGATCGTCCTCGGCCATCATGATACGTAGTGTGCGTCCTGATCTCATGTTTGCTGCTCGGTTCATCGGCTCGTTCCCACCTCGCCCTGATCCGCCATACATCCCCGGTTTCGGGAGACCCGCTGCGCAAGCCTATCGTTTCAATGGCAAAACGATATTGAATGTCGCGCCTTCCCCCGGCGCCGAACTCGCGATTATTGTACCACCGTGGCGTTCGACAATCTTGCGGCATATTGCGAGACCCACGCCGGTGCCCTCGTACGCATCCCGCCCGTGCAGGCGCTGGAACATCTCGAAAATCCGCTCCGTGAACTTGGGGTCGAAACCAATTCCGTCGTCCGAAAAGGAAACCTCGACCCCGGGCGTACCGGCGCCAATCTGAAGCTCACGCGACGTGATCGACAAGGTTGGCGCCTGCCCCGGTTTGCGGAACTTGACGGCGTTGGCCATCAGGTTCTGGAAGAGCTGGCGCATCTGCCCGGCATCGGCCTCAATCTCCGGGAGGCCGCCAATCGAGATCTCCGCGCCGGTCTCGGCGATCAAGACCTCCAGATCGGCTTCGACCTCCTGTGCGATTTCGGCCAGATTCACAACCTCGAACCGCCCGCCGGACGTGGTGATCCGCGAGAACTCCAGAAGATCCTGGATCAGCGTCTGCATGCGCGCCGACGACGCCTGCATGCGCTCGACATAAAGCTGCCCGTCGGGGGGAAGATCGTCGGCAAACCTGCTCTTCAACCGGTCGCCGAATGCCTGCACCTTGCGGAGCGGTTCCTGAAGATCATGGGACGCGATGTAAGCGAATTTCTCCAGTTCGTCATTGGACCGGCGCAGCTCGCCTTCGCGCGCCTTCATGTCGGTGACCTCGGTCGTGATCGTGACAATGCTGCCGTCTTCGAGCGGGCTTTCGTGGATCACCACCCAGCGCCCGTCGGTCAGCTCGCGTTCGATCGATGCCGGCGCCTTGCCGCGCGCGGCCAGACGCTCGGTCAGCCATTCTTCTTCGCGGCCAACCGCACTCGCGATGATGCCGCGTTCCATGGCCTTCCGGCAGATCGTCTCGAAACTGTTTCCCGGAACCAGAATGTCCGCGTTGCCGAGGTAGAAATCCCGATACTTGTCGTTGCAGATTACAAGCCGGTCTTCGGAATCGTAGAGCGCGAAACCTTCGGACATGCTGACGATGGCGCTGTTCAACATCTCCTCGGCGCGCTGGCGCGCGGCTTCGGCCTCAAGGCGCTGGGA
>JAJFFI010000082.1 GCA_021776755.1 Alphaproteobacteria bacterium
GCGCAGCACCGGGAGGTTCGAGGCAATGCGGGCCTCGGTCAGATACTCGTCGGCGCCGCTGAAGTACGGAATGTCGGTCAGCACGGAAAGGCACGCAGCCCCGCCGGCCGCATAGGCGTGGGCGAGCCTGGTCGGGTCGAAGTCACGGCGGATCAGGCCCTGGCTGGGCGAGGCCTTCTTGATCTCGGCGATCAGGCCGTAGCGGCCGTCGTCGACCGCCGCCTCGAGCGCGGCGATGAATCCCCGCGGGGCCGCCGCGGATTTAACCGATTCCTGCAGCGCCGAAAGCGGTTCCGCGGCCTTCCGCGCCGCCACATGCTCGCGCTTGTCGTCGCAGATCTTGGCGAGGATATCGCTCATGCGCGGTCTTTTTCGGACTTGGGAGGCGGGCTGTTGGTGATTTCGATCAACTTGTCGAGCGCTGCCTGTGCGGCACCGCTGTCGATCGATTCGGCGGCGAGCGCGGCACCCGCCTTAAGGTCGTTCGCGTTGCCCGCGATGAGCAGTGACGCGCCTGCGTTCAGCAGCACAAAATCCCGGAACGGTCCGGCGTCGCCCCCCAGAACGGCCCGCATGGCGGCCGCGTTGTCGTCGGGCTCGCCGCCCTTGAGATCGTCGAGGGAGCAGCTTTTTAGGCCCGCATCCTCCGGAGTCACTTCGAAGGTCGTGACCTTGCCGTCCTTCAGGTCGGCGACATAGGTCGGGCCGGTCAGGGTGATTTCATCGAGTCCGTCCGAGCCATGCACGACCCAGGCCCGGTCGAGACCGAGATTGCCGAGCACCTTGGCCAGCGGCTCGATCCATTCGCGGGCGAATACGCCGACGAGCTTGCGCTTCACGAAGGAAGGGTTCGAGAGTGGTCCGAGCACGTTGAAGAGCGTCCGGGTACCCATTTCGACCCGGGTGCCGGCGACGTGGCGCATCGCGCTGTGATGGCGGGGCGCCATGAGAAACCCGATGTTCGCTTCCCAGATCGAGCGTTTGACCAGGGCGAAGTCGGCCTCGATGTTGACACCGAGCGAGGTCAGCACATCGGCAGCACCTGACTTTGATGAGAACGCACGGTTGCCGTGCTTGGCGACCGGAACGCCCGCGCCGGCGACGACGAAGGCACTCGCGGTTGAGACATTGAAGGTCCCCTTGGCGTCTCCGCCGGTGCCGACCACGTCCATCGCGTCCGCGGGCGCCTCGATATGCAGCGCCTTGGCGCGCATCGTGGTGGCAGCCCCGGTGATCTCGGGCACGGTCTCGCCCCGCACCCGGAGGGCCATCAGGAAGGCCCCCATCTGGGACGGTGTCGCGTCGCCCGACATCATGATGTCGAAGGCGCGCGCCGCTTGATCCTGGTCGAGCGAACTGCCATCCGCCACGAAGCCGAGGATCTCCTTGAAATCTTTCATGTCGCCGCTCATTCGAGGCTCTTTCCTGTTCGATCGGTTCGGGCCGCAGTCAGGCGGCAAGCTCCAGAAAATTACGCAATATTCTATGACCGTGCTCGGATGCAATGCTTTCCGGGTGAAATTGAACACCGTGAACCGGCCAGTCCTTGTGCCGCAGCCCCATGATGACCCCGTCCGCGGTCTCGGCCGACACTTCCATTTCGTCGGAAACGGAGGCCGGGTCGATGGTCAGCGAATGATAGCGCGTTGCGGCAAAATCGCTGTTGATGCCGTGGAACACGCCCTTGCCGTCGTGCTGGATCGTCGAGACCTTGCCATGCATCGGGGCGGGCGCGTGCACCACCTTGCCGCCGAACACCTGGCCGATGGTCTGATGGCCAAGGCAGACGCCGAAGACCGGCAGGTTGCCGCGGGTCTCTTTCACAAGCTCGAGGCAGATGCCGGCCCGGTCCGGATCGCAAGGGCCTGGCGACAGGATAATGCCCTGCGGCTTCATCGCCAACGCGTCCGCCGTCGACACCGCGTCGTTGCGGAGGACCTCAACCTCTGCGCCGAGCTCACCCAGATAGTGAACCAGGTTCCAGGTGAAGCTGTCGTAATTGTCGATCAGCAGAAACATGAGTGCGGCCGGCTGTATTTCCGTTGATTTCCAATGGCTCCGAAGCGTCTTCCTCCGCGAGCGCGCCGTTATATCAGGGGTGCGGGCGAGGGTACAGGCAGCGGTCGGAGATCGGGGAATGCATCGCAGGTGTTGCACCAATGAAACACCTTTGAAAAGCCTCTCTCCCGGCTGGCCCGGAACACACTTTCGCCCCACTTGACCGCACAATATCAAGGTCCCCACGGGAGAGGTAGTCAGGGGAAATGACGACGAAACCAGCAGACGCCTTGCCGGCCGGTTACCGGTTGCACGAATACCGCATCTTCGAGGTACTCGGGCACGGCAGCTTTGGCATTACCTATCTTGCCCGCGACACGTCCCTTCGAACGGATGTGGCGATCAAGGAGTATATGCCGATCGAGCTGTCGCTGCGGGATAGCGACGGGCAGACTGTTGGGCCGCGTTCGACGTCGGACCAGGCGGACTACAACTGGGGCCTCGAGCGCTTCCTGGCCGAGGCGCAGACGCTGGCGCGCTTCCAGCACCCAAACATCGTGCCGGTCTACCGCTTCTTCGAGGACAATGGCACCGCCTACATGGTGATGGCCTATCAGCAGGGCCAAAGCCTCGGCGAAATCCTGAAACGCGCTGGTCCATTCGACGAGGCGACGCTTTCGACCATCCTGTTTCCGCTGCTCGACGGCCTCGAAGAAGTTCACAAGGCGGGCATCCTGCACCGGGACATCAAGCCCGGAAATATCTTCATCCGCACCGACGGCACGCCGGTGCTGCTCGATTTCGGCTCGGCGCGCCAGGCCACCATGCATGGCGGCAGTGCCACCGCCGTGGTGACGCCCGGCTATGCACCGATCGAGCAATACACGACGAAGGGCAATCAGGGCCCGTGGACCGACATCTACGGCATGGGCGCGGTCTGCTACCGCTCGCTCACGGGCAGCGCACCCGGAGACGCCCCTGACCGCATCATCAACGACGAAACGGTGCCAGCCGCCGAGGC
>JAJFFI010000083.1 GCA_021776755.1 Alphaproteobacteria bacterium
GGATCCTGAAGCCCGGCGGCCGGGCGCTGGTGCTGGCGACCGACTGGGACGCGGTGACCTGCCACACGGACCATTCCGCGCGCATGGCCCGGATCATGGACGCCTTCCGGCCGCATTGCGCGCACCCGCGGTTGCCGCAGATCCTGGCGCCCCACTTGCGCGCCGCGGGCTTTGAGATCGCGGCGGTCAGCGCCTTTCCGATCATCAACATCGACTGGCGGCCGGGGCTTTACAGCTTCGAGTCGGTGCCGTTCCAGGCGGCGTATGTGCGCGCGCAAGGCACGGTGCCGGACGCCGACCTTGACGCCTGGGCGGCCGAGTTTCCGCGGCTCGCGGCGGAAGGGCGGTTCTACTACGCAACCAGCCGTATCCTGTTTCTCGCGCGGAAGCCGGGATAGGGTTTTGCCGAGCTAGGCGCTTCGGGCCAAAGAAAAGGGCCCAGCGCATGGCGCTGGACCCTTTTTACCCGGCTTTGGGGCCGGAAATGCCAGCAACCGCTAGTCGAGGGCCTTCTTGGCCTGGTCGACGACAGCGGCAAAGGCCTCCTGGTCGTGGATCGCCATGTCGGCGAGGACCTTGCGGTCGAGCTCGATGCCCGAACGGGTGAGGCCATTTATAAACTGGGAATAGGTGATCCCAAGCTCGCGCACCGCGGCGTTGATCCGCTGGATCCAGAGGGCGCGGAAGGCGCGCTTCCTGGTGCGGCGGTCGCGGTAGGCATATTGCTGGGCGCGCTCGACCGCCTGGACCGCTGCGCGGTAGGTGTTCTTGCGGCGCCCCCGGTGGCCCTTGGCGGCCTTGATGACTTTCCTGTGACGGGCGTGGGTCGTAACGCCCCGTTTGACGCGTGCCATGGTCTGATTCCTTCGAAATTCGGTTACGTTGCTGAAACTGCGCGGTTATGCGCGCCGATCAGCGGCCATAGGGCATGTAGCTCCGCACTTTCTTCGCATCGACCGCGGACATCACTTCGGTGCCCCGGGTCTTGCGGATCATGCTTTTCGGACGCCGGCGCATCATGTGACGCTTGCCGGCGAAGTTCTTGAGCACCTTGCCCTTGGCGGTGAACCGGAATCGGCCCTTGGTGCTGCTCTTCGTCTTGAGCTTGGGCATTTTGCCTGTCCTTTCGAATTTGGGCCTTGTGGCCCTTGGTATTCTTGCCTTTAAGGGGCGTTCGGGGCGGCTCGGCATGCCCTTGGAGCCTGACCGCCCGGGCGTCGTCCGGCGAACCGGCAACGCACGTTCATGCCGCAACGCAAAAAGTGCCGCAGCGGCGGGGTTTATATAGGCGATCCGGCGGAATTGCAAATGGGCGAAACGGCGGATTTGCCCGCCCCCAAACGAAAGCGGCCGGGGAGAGACCTCCCCGGCCTTTCGTCCGGTACACTCATATTACCTGCGCGCCGGAGGATGGTCTTCTTCGCTGACCGGGCGCTCGTGAGGGGGGTTACGAGCGCTTCTCGATCTTCTTCTCGCGAATGACCACGGTGTCGCCCTTGATGGCATCGACTTCGCCGACGCCTTCAATGATGAGCTTGCACTTGGTCTCGCAGACCTCGTCGAGGGTTTGGCCGGCCTCAATCACATATTCGATGGTGCCGTCCTCATCGACGATCTGGAACGAGTAGTCCTCGCCATCGGAGTTCACGAGGGTTGCGGCCGATGCCGGCGCTGCAATGAGCAGCGGCAGGGCCAAAACCAGCGTGCCGGCGTATGCCAGCGGAAACAGTCGTGTCATGTCGGTTCTTCTCTGCAGGAGTGAGGGGGTCGCTACTTGCCGCGCTTGGCCGGCTTCTTCGCCGGTTTCGGGCTGGCTGCGGGTTTCGCCGACATCGACGGCTTGGACGCGGGTTTCTTCTTCATGGCGGACATCGAGGGGATCTCCCAAAAGGGCACCGGCACAATCGCCGGATGACGCAACTATGCGCTCGTTCCACGCAAACCAGCATTGCAAAAAATGCAGGCCGGATATTCTGAAAAAGCGTGGTGGGTGGGGAGGTTAGGCGGAACTTTAGGACGCAATTCCGCCGCAATCTAGCCGCCGGCCCGACACCGTGGATTGGCCGCGTGGATCGATACTTTGGATCGATTGGCTGCAGCGCGCGGCGGCGCTATGGTAACGGCACCTGCCCGAAGGCGCGCCGGATGGCGGCCCGCATCGCGCGCAGCGGTTCGGTGGCCAGCCCCGGCCGGGTCCGGAGCACCAGCTTTGACGCCGGCAACCCGGCAAAGCCATCCCCCGGGCCGAATGCGCGGAGCGGGTCGCGGAGCGACGCTGCCCCCAGCAAGCCGATGGCGACACCCGCCTCGAGGGCCGCCACCACGCCGGCAACACTCTGACTGGAATAAACCACGCGGAACGGCCGGCCCGACGCCTCGAGGGACGCCAGCGCCACATCCCGCCACCAGCAATCGCGGTCGAAGAGCGCCACCGGGACCGGGTCGCGGAACAGAAGATCGTGATGCCGCGAGGCCATCCAGAAGGTGCGGTCCTCGCGCAGCACCTCGGCCGTCTCACTGGCATGCGCGACCTCGAAGACGGCGAGGTCCAGCCCGCCAGTCTCCAGTGCCCGCGGAAACCCGGCGCTGAGATCGCAGGTGACGTCGAGCTCGACCCGGGGATGCGACCGGGCGAAATCGCCGACGATCCGCGCCAGCACATGCTTGCTGTGATCGTCCGGGATGCCAACGCGGAGCTTGCCCTCCATGCCGTCGGCAGTGAAGGCGCGGAGCGTGGAGTCGAGCCGCGCGGTAACCTCGCGGGCCACCGGCAGCA
>JAJFFI010000084.1 GCA_021776755.1 Alphaproteobacteria bacterium
CAAGAAAAAGAAGCTCTCCCTGCCGCTGGCCCAGGCAGCGACCTTCTGGCTGATGCTTGCCGAGAAGTACGATCCGGACCCGAAGCTCCAGGCGGATGCGCGAGACCGGTATTCGAAACTGGTCTCGCTCGCGCCCGAGAAAATCGGCGGGCCGGCCAAGGCCGAGATCGTTCGCTGGGAGCGCATGATGGCGTCCCGTGCGAGTGGCGGGCGGGTCGCCTCGACCGCCAGGAAACCGGCCTCCCGGAAAATCTCTACCGAGAAAACGTCCGCGGAGAAAACGCCCGTCGCGAAGAAGCCGGCGGCGCGGACCGAGGACGCCCCGAAGGCAGCGGTCAAACCAGCCGAAGCGCCGCCCAAAAAAGAAGCCCGCAAGGAGCCGGAAGCACAACCCGAACCCGCGCCCGCGAAAACAAAGAAAAAAGAACCCGAACATAAGGTCTATAACTCGCGGATGTAGCGACCTCGGGAGTGTGGGTGTGACAACTTCAGGAACTGAAACCGTTCATGTGATCGGCGGCGGGCTCGCGGGCAGCGAGGCCGCCTGGCAGCTCGCACGCGCCGGCGTGCCGGTTGTCTTGCACGAGATGCGCCCCGAACGCGGGACCGACGCGCACCAGACCGGTCAGCTGGCCGAACTCGTCTGCTCGAACTCGTTTCGCTCGGATGATGCGGACTACAATGCTGTCGGCCTGCTGCATCAGGAAATGCGGCGCTGCGGCTCGGTGATCCTCGATGCGGCAGACGCGCACCGGGTGCCGGCGGGCGGCGCGCTGGCGGTCGACCGGGAGGGATTCGCGGGCGCGGTCGAGGCCCGGCTCGAGGCGGACCCCCTGATCACCATCGACCGCTGCGAGGTTGCGGGCCTGCCGCCGGAAGACTGGGGCAACGTGATCGTCGCGACCGGCCCCCTCACCTCACCGGCGCTGTCCGGCGCAATCCTTGAACTCACCGGTGAAGACGAGCTTGCCTTCTTCGATGCCATCGCGCCGATCGTGCATGCCGAAAGTATCGATTTCGACACCGCCTGGTTTCAATCGCGCTATGACAAGTCGGCTGAAGGCGGCGATGGCAAGGACTACGTCAATTGCCCGATGACGAAAGACCAGTACGAGGCATTCATCGATGCATTGATCGAAGGCGAGAAAACTGACTTCAAGGAGTGGGAGAAAACGACGCCATACTTCGAGGGCTGCCTGCCGATCGAGGTGATGGCCGCCCGTGGGCGCGAAACGCTCCGCTTCGGGCCGATGAAGCCGGTTGGCCTGACCAATCCGCACCGGGACGAAAAAGCCTACGCCGTCGTCCAGCTTCGCCAGGACAATGCGCTCGGCACGCTCTACAACATTGTCGGTTTCCAGACGAAGCTGAAATACGGTGAGCAAAGCCGGGTGTTCCGCATGATCCCCGGCCTGGAGAATGCAGCGTTCGCCAGATTGGGCGGCCTGCATCGCAACACCTTCCTGAACAGCCCGAAACTGCTCGATGGAACGCTTCGTCTGAAGGCAGCGCCCCGGCTCCGTTTCGCGGGCCAGATCACGGGTGTCGAGGGCTACGTCGAAAGCGCGGCGATCGGCCTGCTTGCAGGGCGGTTTGCCGCCGCCGACGCGACCGGCTCGGCGCCTTTGCCCCTGCCGCCGGCTGAAACCGCGCTCGGTGCACTGCTCGGCCACATTACCGGCGGGGCGATGAGCGATACGTTTCAGCCGATGAACATCAACTTCGGCCTCATGCCGCCACCGGAAGGCCGCATTCGCGGGCGAGAAAGAAAGAAGACCGTGGCCGACCGGGCGCGCGAGGCGCTCTCGGGCTGGTTGTCCGAACAGTTGCCGGACGGGCCGAATTCGGATATCCGTCCCGCCGCCGAGTAGCTTGTTCGTCACATTTCAAACTCCAGAGAAAACAATCAAGGCACTCTCCATGATCCGTTTGCGTGTTTCCATTTCCGGCCTCGCGGCCGCCGCCGTGCTGGCGCTCTCCCTGCCGCTCGCCGCCGTGCCGATGTCGGGTGCATTTGCGCAGACATCCGGCGCACCGACCTACAACGCGCGCCAGGTCAACGCCCTGATGATCGGGCGCTTCATGGCTTGCGCCGGCAGCTTCGGCCACGACATGGATAAGTTCCACGCCGACGTGCTGACGATGTACGAGAAGCGTGGCTACCAGGAAGCCGAACGCAAGGAGCTCGACGCCCTGGTCCGCCAGGGTCACGAGACCGGCGAGAAGAACCCGAAGAAGAATCCGTTCTGCCAGGGCATGAACAAGGACCTGATCGGCAACCGCATGGAGCGGATCACCAATCCGGTCAACTAGGGGCTTTCCTAATACCGCCCGCGGCGTGCCGCCCGCCACATTGCCAGAAGATCCAGAACTCCCGCCGGGCGCGCCAGCCCCGGGTCGAAGGGGTTGTGCCCGGTCCGTGCGAGACGCCGCAGCCGGCGCGCGGATAGCGTGACCTGCAGCATGATCGGTGCAAGGTCGCGGCCCAGAGCATCGGCCCGGGCCGCGGCAACCGCGCCGGACGCCGCCAGGGCCACGGTTTCAACCGCACCGGCAAGTCCCCCGGTGGGACGCAATTCGAGAAAATCTGTGGGAGCCGCCCCCGCCGCCTGCAAGACGGCGGGAGGAAGGTATTGGCGCCGGGCACGTGCATGTAACGGTATTGCCCGCAGCAACCCGGTCAGCGCCCAGGCGACTCCGGCGGCGTCCGGGACCGGATCGATGCCAAGTATTTTCCCGGCGAGTTCATTCAGGGGTGCCGTCGTCGCACGCGCATAAGCCAGCAGCGCCGCCATGTCCGGAGGTGGCGTCTCGTCAAGATCGGCCTCGCGCGCATCAATCATCTCGTCGAACGGGCGCCGCGACAGGTCGTGGGCCGCGATGACGGGGACCAGTGCTGCGACGACCTCGTGCTTGCGGGGCGTGCCTGCATAGATGCCCTCCACGGCTTCGCGCCACCATTGCAGGCGAATCTGCCCCAGCATTGGCTCGGACACCGCTTCGCGGGTTTTGGCGATTTCGATGTTGAAGGCATAGAGCGCAAACAACGCCTCACGCGCCATGTCGGGCGCAAACAGTGTGCAGAGATAGCGGTCGCGGTCGTGACGCCGCACAGCCTCGCCGACATAGGAGAGTTCAGGCATCCTGGGCTCGGGGCATTCGGCTTCTCTCGTTCCGGGCCATTTCTTCGGCGCCCTTGAAATCCGCGCAGGTTGATACAGGTCTGAAAGTGATATACTCGGCGTACACAAACAACTCTGTGGCAAATACCTGCTCTATCTCCCGGGGGTGACATGGGTAAAATTCTCTCAAATCTGAACACAACGCTG
>JAJFFI010000085.1 GCA_021776755.1 Alphaproteobacteria bacterium
CCATCAGTCTCAAGCTCGGCCTCAGCCTGCACATGCAGCAGCGACCGTCCGATGGCGCTGGCGCGCTTCAGGTCCGTGGGCATCGATTCGTTGACCGGCGCAAACCCGATGCGTGTCAGTGCGTCCTCGGTGCGCGCGAGATCGCGCACCGTGTTCGACCTGCCGGCCTCCGCAAAGCCCACCGGCTTGTCCACCCGCGGCTCCGACAGCAGCCCACCAAGCGTGCGGCGGCTTTCGTCGCGTTTCTTCGCGATCTCGTGGTTGAGCGCGCGTTCGGTCTCACCGCCGGGCCTGGCGCGGCCATCGATCTTCAGATCACGGTCCATCTGGAACGCCTCGATCTCGCTCCCCGGATGTTCGCCTTCGCGAAAGCCCCGTTGAAACGGCGTCACGCCCACTTCCGTCAGCCCGGTCTGCATCTTCCGAATGTCGTCCGGATGGTTGTCGTCTTCGTCGCCCGGTCCCACGGAGCCGGCGAGTTTCAGTAGATTGTTCATTATATGTTCCTTTCAGGGTCAAAATCAAGGCCGCGCAACCTTTGATCCCGTGGCGATTATATGAATAATAGCATAATATGAATCACTATCAAGGACTTTTATCTTGAAAACATCGCGAGTCCGCTTATATCCCCGAGACGGCTGCGTGGCGAAACCCGCGCCTGCAACCAACCAAAAGGAAAAACCCATGTTGGCCGCCCTGTTGGCACCCCATTCGCCCCGAAACCGCAGAACTTGGACAAGCCCGATGCCAACAAAAGCCAACCCATCGCCAGAGTCGCCTGCGGCCGGCGCGCCCGGAAATGATGAAAGATGATGACAGTCTCCGCGGAATCGCAGCGCCCGGCCGGAAACCGGGCGGCGCCCCGATCCGCCGCCCCCCGCTACTTGTTCTGGAACTTCGGCTGGCGCTTTTCGATGAAGGCGGCCATGCCTTCCTTCTGGTCCTCGGTCGAGAACAGCGACTGGAACAGGCGGCGTTCGAAGCGCACACCTTCCGAAAGCGTGCTCTCGTAGGCGCGGTTCACGCTTTCCTTGGCCATCATCACGGCCGGACGCGACATGCCGGCGATGCGCTCTGCGGTCTTGATTGCCTCATCCACCAGGTCGGCGGCCGGGATGATGCGGCTCACGAGCCCCGCGCGCTCGGCTTCCTCGGCGTCCATCATGCGCCCGGTCAGGCACATTTCCATGGCCTTCGACTTGCCGACAAAGCGCGTGAGGCGCTGGGTGCCGCCGGAGCCCGGGATGATGCCGATGTTGATCTCGGGCTGGCCGAACTTGGCGGTGTCGGCGGCGAGGATGAAGTCGCACATCATCGCGACCTCGCAGCCGCCGCCGAGCGCATAGCCAGCCACCGCGGCGATGACGGGCTTCCGCACCGAAGCCAGGCGCTCCCAGCCGCTGGTGATGAAGTCCTCGAGATAGGCGTCCATGTAGGTCTGGGTCTGCATCTGCTTGATATCGGCGCCGGCGGCGAAGGCCTTCTCGCTGCCGGTCACCACGATCGCGCCGATGGCGTCGTCGCTCTCGTACGCATTGAGCGCATCCGTCAGATCCGCCATCAGCGCATCGTTGAGCGCGTTCATCGCGTCGGGGCGGTTCAGGGTGATCAAACCCACCTTGCCGCGGGTTTCGACGAGAATGTTCTCGTAAGCCATGAGGTCTCTCTCTTGATGGAACGTGACGGGAAAAATCGGATCGATCGTGGGGGACGGAGTCTTGCTTCGGTTGCTGAACTCCGCCCGCTCGGCGCGAGTTATAGCAATGCTGCGCCAGCATTCAATATTGACTCGGACAATCGGCGCGCTTTGGTGCTGCATACAAAAAAGGTGCGGGCAAGAAGATGCGGGCCGGGCTCAACGCTGACAGCGGCCGCAATAGAAGGTGGAGCGGGCCGACTGCACGAGCCGGCGCACCGGCGCGCCGCAGACGGCGCCCGAGGCAGCGGCGGCCGCCCGCGCGGCATCCGATCCGCCGCAGGCCTCGCCTTCGCGGCCATAGACCCGCCAGGCATGCTGGAAATAGCCGAGCTCGCCGTCGGGCTGCACGTAGTCACGAAGGCTCGACCCGCCGGCCGCGATGGCGTCCGTCAGCACCGCGCGCACGGCGGTCGCCAACGCCTCGGCCCGCCCGCCCTGCACCGTGCGCGCCAGCCGGCGCGGCGAGATCCCGGCGCGGTGCAGCGCCTCGCAGGCATAGATGTTGCCGACGCCGGCCACGACGCGCTGGTCCAGCAGGGCCGCCTTGATGGGGGTCTTCTTGCCATTCAGGGCCGCGGCCAGCACCGGGCCGCTGAAGGCATTGCCCAGCGGCTCCGGCCCCAGCCCGGCGAAGAACCGGTGCGAGTCCAGGCCGTCGGCCGGGGCAAGGTCGAAATACCCGAAGCGGCGCGCGTCATTGAACCAGACCGTGGTGCCGTCGTCCGTTACGAAGCCGAGATGGTCGTGGGTTTCCAGCGGCGCCGCAGCACCCGCCGCGTCCAGCACCCGCATCCGCCCCGACATGCCGAGATGCCCGATCAGCACCTGGCCGTCGTCGAGATGCAGCAGCATGTATTTCGCCCGCCGCCGGATGCGCTCGACCCGCCGCCCCTGAACCCGCGCGGCAAAATCCTCGGGCAGCGGAAACCGCAAATCCGGCCGCCGCGCCTCGACCCGTACCAGGCGGCGCCCTTCCATGACCCGGGCAAGCCCCCGGCAGACGGTCTCGACTTCCGGCAATTCAGGCATGGGGCGGAGTCTAGCGCGGGGCGGAAGCGGCGGCTATCGTTTGCGTGCAGCTTGAAGGATTAGCCATGACGAATAACGCCCCGAACTCCACGACCATTTGGGCCGGCCGGCCCGAGGACCACCTCCGCAGCCTGCCGACGCCCGGCGGCAAGCGGTACGTCGAGACCTTCGCCCACGGCACGCTGCTGGTCGAACTCTACGCGCCGCGCGGCCGCGACCCGCAGCAGCCCCACGACCGCGACGAGGTCTATGTCGTCACCCACGGCACCGGCACCTTCGTCACCGGCCATCCGGGGGCCGAAACCCGCGTTGCCTTCGCCCCGGGCGACCTGCTGTTCGTGCCCGCGCACCTGCCCCACCGGTTCGAGGATTTCACGGAAGATTTCGCGACCTGGGTGATGTTCTACGGCCCGGAGGGCGGCGAGGCGCCCTAGGCCACGGCGGCCCATCGGCGGGCATGACTTGGCGCCCGCCTTCGCCTATTGTCCGCGCCATGTCGAGACACGAAGCCCGCCGCCTGGCTGATGCCCTCAACCGGGGCGACACCGCGCCGCCCGAGAAATCCGCCGACGCGCCGATACC
>JAJFFI010000086.1 GCA_021776755.1 Alphaproteobacteria bacterium
AACCGCTGATGTGGAAGACCGGACATTCGCTGATCAAGTCGAAGATGGCCGAGACCGGGGCGCCGCTCGCGGGCGAAATGAGCGGGCACATCTTTCATGCCGACCGTTACTACGGTTTCGATGACGCACTCTATGCGGCGATCCGGCTGCTCGGCATTCTGTCCCGGGGCGAACGGAGTCTCGCCGACTGGCGCCGTGCGCTTCCGACGGCCTGCAACACGCCCGAAATCCGCATCCCGTGCCCCGAGGACCGCAAGTTCGCGGCGATCGAGGAAACCCGCGCCCGGCTCGAAGCGGCCGGTGCCGAGGTCAACGGCATCGACGGCGTACGGGTGCGCACCGCCGATGGCTGGTGGCTGCTCCGCGCCTCGAACACCCAGGCCGTCCTGGTCGCCCGCTGCGAGGCGGCGGATACGGCCGGGCTCGCGCGGCTCGTGGCCGAGGTCGAGGCAGCACTCGCGGCCTGCGGTATCGAGGCGGCACTCGCAACCTGATCTGCCCGAGCGGTGAGGCGGCCCGATGCGGCGATTCTTTCTCTACGGCACCCTGATGGATCCGGACGTGTTTGCTGCGGTCTCGGGGCTGGAATCTTCGGCCACCGTCCTCACGCCCGCGCGCCTCGATGGATACGAGCGCCGGGCGGCGAAGGATCGGCTGTTTCCGATGGTGCGCCGCCGTGCCGGCGCTGCGATCGACGGGCGGCTGACCGGTGACCTGCCGGAAGCGGCGGCGGTGCGGCTGGTGTGGTACGAGCGCGCGCTCTATGGGCTGACGGACGTGACGGTTTCGGCCGGGACCACAAGCGACGTCAGGGCCTGGCTGTTCGATCCGTATCCCGGAGCTTTGCCGCCAGGTGAAGCCTGGGACTTCGAGGCTTGGGTGGGGGAGCACAAGGCGGCGACGCTCGCGCGCCTTGCCCCGCTGGCCCGCCGGGCGCCACGGGGTCCTGAAATAGCAACGGCGGAGACCATGCTCCGCCGCGCGATTTCTGAACTTGATCTCTGAGGGTAACGCCTAGATCGGTGATTCCAGCGGGATGCAGGGCACCTGCTCGCGGTGCAGCACCCGGCAGGCTTCCTGGGCGCGGGTCGAATTCATGCCGAGGATGCGAGCGCGGTAGAACTGTCCGACGTCCGAATCGACCGGCACGATCACCACTTCGGCGTTTTCCAGCACCGTCGGCGCCTTGTTGATCGCCTGGGCGAGGGCCACGCGGGCCTGGCCGAGCTGCTTGAAGGCACCGACCTGGATGCCCCATTTGGCGGCGCTCCGGTCGATCGTGCCGGGCTGTGTCGGATGCTTGGGAATGGCCGAAAGCGTGACTTCGACAGCCCCGTTGCGCTTGGCCGCCGAGCGGACCTGCTTGTTCGCGGGATAGGCGGAGCCAGATGTCGAGGTCGAGAGCGACGACCGCGCGGCGCTCTTCAGCGGCGAGCGCGAGCCGACGCCGAGACCCAGTCCGGTGTGGTTTGGACCGGCCGACGCAGCCATGCGTTCGGCGGCTTCCTTCCGGGCGGTCGCGAGGCTGACCGGCGCTGCGGGCTTCGGCCCGGTGGCTGAATTCGGCCGCGTCGCCGGCTGCACGACCATCTTGCTGGCGCCCGCATCTCCGCTGGTGCTGCTGGTCAGAACCGCAACGGTCTGCTCGCTGCCGGGCGCGGTCGGCTTGGTCTTGATGCCGCTGTCCTTCTTCACGCCGGTCTTGGCGATCAGCTTGGTTTTCTGTGCATTCGGGTCGACGACGGTCGCAATGCCGGAGTTCCACCCGGTCTTGCTGCCGGGCTTCGGCCGGGGCAGCATCGCCTTCTGGCCTTGGGGCGAACTGTTGCCGCCCTTCGCGACGGCCTTTGCCATCTTCTTCGATTTCGGTTTCTGGACGCCCAGCGAGGCGTAGCCGTAGTCGAACAGCCCGCCCATTTTGCCGGCGCGGTGGCTCGACGAACGTCCGCCCATCACGACGCCGACCAGCCGGCGGCCCTTGCGGACCACCGAGGCGGCGAGGTTGAAGCCCGAATCGTTGATGAAGCCCGTCTTGATGCCGTCCGTGCCGGGATAGGTGCGGAGCATCCGGTTGTGGTTCCGGTGCACCCGGCCCTCGAACTTGAACTGGCGGGTCGAGAAATAGTGATAGTAGTGCGGGAAATCGCGGATCAGCGCGATCGACAGCAGCGCCATGTCGCGCGCGGTCGTCACCTGCTTCTTGTCGGGCAGGCCCGAGGCGTTGCGGAACGTGGTCTTGTCCATGCCGAGTGCCCGCGCCTGCAGGGTCATGGTGCGGGCAAACCGCTCTTCGGTCCCGGCAAGCGCTTCGCCGAGCAGCATCGCTGCGTCATTGGCGGATTTCGTCACTAGGCCAAGTACGGCGTCCCGCACTTTGATCGTCTCGCCCTTCTTGAGGTAGAGCTTGGTACGGGGCTGTGCTGCAACCCGTTCGGAGACGCGAAGCTCGGTGTCGAGCGTCAGGAGCCCGCTGTCGAGCCCGTCGAAGACCATATAGAGGGTCATCATCTTCGTGAGCGATGCGGGATGGCGCAGGTTGTCGGCATTCTGCTGGCGCAGAATCTGGCCGGACTTGTAGTCGACGAGGATCGAGGCGTAGGGCGGCTGGTAGGCGGGGCGCTTGGATTTGCGCTTCTTGCGCTTGGCGTCGGCCGGGAAAGCGGCGAGCGCGATCGCAAGCGCCATCATCACGCAAAGCGTGATCCGCACAACATCGCCGGAACTGAACTTCGTTTTCAACATCGGCACCGAATAAACCCTCCTGCGGCGCGTGTAGTTTGGCCGGTTACGGCAGTAACTCCCCAATACAGCATCCCCCGCTTCATTAAGCGGTAACACTGGTTAAAAATCGATGAAGAGGCCCCTGTTTGACCATCCCCTGTAACTGTGCCCCCGAACACTCGGCGCACCTTGGCACCAACTCATCTTTCACTATACGGCAAAAGATGTCCAACGTATCCCCTTGAATTGAGCGCGCAATTTCGGCGCCCCGTGCAGAAGATAAAAAAACACGGCAGCGGACCTTCGCTGAAACCGTGTCTTGTGGAGATGTCCCTCCGATCCTGAAACGCAACTCGGTGCCGGACGGCGCCATCTACCCTGACACTGTCGCCAATGAACTTGGCAAGATGATGGCAAATGCGCGCGCCCTGCACGGTCCAATGGATGGGCGGGGAGGGTGTTTTGAACAGTTCCATGTTGCGTAGCAAAAAATTTTACGGTTGCGGTGCACAAACCCATTGACGTTATCAGGTCGATGGTTATATGTGGTTTCGCTGCAGTGCAGCATAAGCGTGGCAGCGCCCCGAGGGGAAAGCGCGCCGGCGCGACCAACGACATCGAAAGCATTCAAACGAGGAGGACCCCCAAATGTCCAATACCAAGACCGAGACCAAGAAAGCCATCTCCGACATGGAAGCCAAAACCGAGGCGACCATCAAGGAGACCCAGAAGACCGTCAAGAAGTCGGTCGACGCCAGTGTCGACGCGATGACCCAGGGCTACGACAAGTTCGTTACCGCCTCGCGCGAGCAGCTCGAGAAGGTCATGCCGGACGCCGGCAAGAACTTCGACGAAGCCGCGAAGGCCGGCAAGGCCAACATGGACGCCTGGGTGAAGGCGAACGAGATTCTCGTCAAGGGCATGGAGAAGATCGGCCAGGAAGTGACCGATTTCTCGAAGTCCGCGTCCGAGACCCAGATGGACGCCGCCAAGAAGCTGATGGCCGTCAAGACCGTGCAGGAGGCCGTTGAGCTTCAGACCGGTTGGGCACGCAAGTACTTTGATACCGTGATGTCGGAGACCTCCAAGATCTCCGAGATGTACGTCAAGGTCGCCAACGAGACCGTCGAGCCGATCCAGGCCCGCGTCTCGGCCACCGTGTCCAAGGTGTCAAAGGCCGCCTAATCGCTGCCCCGAATACCGAAAAGACACTGCGGAAACGCAAACGAAGAAGGCCCGGGGGAGCAATCCGCCGGGCCTTTCTTCTGACTGACCATTCCCGATCCTGTCCTTCGAGACGCCGCTTTCAGCGGCTCCTCAGGACGAGTCACTCAAAGAAGTTCATCCTGAGGAGCGCTCGGAGAGCGCGTCTCGAAGGATGGGGGCAGGCACCAGCTCCTTCTGTCCTTGCCATACTCGCTCCCGGGCCTACTTTGGTCCTTCCGGAAGTGCACGGTCGTCGTTCACCGTTCACTCACCATTTTAATTCCATTATTGTGACCTATCTTATGGGGTGTGACAGTCGTCCGGCAGGGCGGCCGCGTTCCCGGGGCACAGGCAGACCCGGACAGTCCGACAGGCCTGAGTGACAAGAAAGACAACACCCCGGAAGGGCCGAACACCGGCGTCATCACCCGGACCAAGACAAAGACGAAGAAGCCGTCGATGTACAAGGTCCTGATGTTGAACGACGATTACACGCCGATGGAGTTCGTGGTCCACGTGCTGGAGCGGTTCTTCGGCAAGTCGCGGCAGGAGGCGACGAAGATCATGCTGCACGTGCACCAGCGCGGCGTCGGCATCTGTGGCGTCTTTACGTTCGAGGTTGCAGAGACCAAGGTGAACCAGGTGATGGACTATGCGCGGCAGAATGAGCATCCGCTGCAATGTTCGCTCGAAAAGGACTGAAGCGTAAAAGGCTAACAAGAGCTAACATTGTCCGCGGAGTTGAAAATCAGGCGGCTGATATTCATGTAACCTTCAGGAAAATGTTGGCAGACTGGAAAAGCTGAAAGACCGGAAAGGAACTTGAGACAGTGCTCTCACCGAAACTCGAACAGACCCTGCACCGCGCGCTCGCGCTCGCCAATGACCGGCGGCACGAATTCTGCACGCTCGAGCATCTGCTTCTCGCCCTGGTCGACGACCAGGACGCGGTGGCCGTGCTGCGTGCCTGCAGCGTGGATATGGAAAAACTCCGCGGCGAGCTTCAGGAGCATCTCGATTCCGAATTCCAGTCGGTGCTGACCGAGGAGGACGACGACGAAGCCAAGCCCACGGCGAGCTTCCAGCGGGTGCTCCAGCGCGCCGCGATCCACGTGCAGTCTTCGGGCCGCGAGCAGGTGACGGGCGCCAACGTGCTGGTCGCGATGTTCGCCGAGCGCGAAAGTCATGCGGTGTTTTTCCTGCAGGAGCAGGACATGACGCGCTTCGATGCCGTGAACTACATCTCGCATGGTGTGGCCAAGGCGCCAGGCATGTCCGAGCAGCGCACGGTTTCGGGTGCTGAGGACGAGGCCGATCCCGAGAACGTGGTCAAGCAGGGCGAGGACGCGCTGTCGGCCTATTGCGTCGATCTCAACAAGAAGGCCGCCGACGGCAAGATCGATCCCCTCATCGGCCGCGAGGCCGAGGTCGAGCGCACCGTGCAGATCCTGTGCCGCCGCACCAAGAACAATCCGCTCTATGTCGGCGAGCCCGGCGTCGGCAAGACCGCCATCGCCGAGGGCCTGGCCAAGCGCATCGTCGACTCGGACGTGCCGGAGGTCCTGGAGGAAGCGGTGATCTACTCGCTCGACATGGGCTCGCTGCTGGCGGGAACCCGGTATCGCGGCGACTTCGAAGAACGCCTCAAGGCGGTCCTGCGCGAGCTCGAGGAGCACGAAGACGCGATCCTGTTCATTGACGAGATCCACACCGTGATCGGCGCCGGCGCGACCTCCGGCGGCTCGATGGATGCGTCGAACCTGCTGAAACCCGCGCTCGCTTCCGGCTCGCTGCGCTGCATCGGCTCGACGACCTACAAGGAATACCGGAACTACTTCGAGAAGGACCGGGCATTGGTCCGCCGGTTCCAGAAAATCGACGTGATCGAGCCGTCCATTGAGGACACGGTGAAGATTCTCCGCGGCCTCAAGCCCTACTACGAGAAGCATCACAAGGTGCGCTACACGGCGGAAGCCATCCGCACGGCGGTTGATCTCTCGGCCCGCTACATCACCGACCGGAAACTGCCTGACAAGGCGATCGACGTGATCGACGAAGTGGGCGCGGCCCAGATGTTGCGCCCGCCCTCGAAGCGCAAGAAGACCGTCGGCGTGAAGGATGTCGAAGCCGTGGTCGCCAAGATCGCGCGCATCCCGCCGAAGAACGTCACCCGCGACGACAAGCAGGTGCTCGCCAACCTCGAGCGCGACCTCAAGCGCATGGTGTTCGGCCAGGACCAGGCCATCGACGCGCTTTCGTCCGCCATCAAGCTCGCACGCGCGGGCTTGCGCGAGCCCGAAAAGCCCATCGGCAGCTATCTCTTCGCCGGCCCCACCGGCGTCGGCAAGACCGAGGTCGCGCGTCAGCTGGCGCTGACGCTTGGTGTTGAGCTGATCCGCTTCGACATGTCCGAATACATGGAGCGTCACTCGGTCTCGCGGCTGATCGGCGCACCGCCGGGCTATGTCGGCTTCGACCAGGGCGGGCTCCTGACCGATGCCGTCGACCAGCACCCTTACGCGGTCGTGCTGCTCGACGAGGTCGAGAAGGCGCATCCGGACCTCTTCAACGTGTTGCTTCAGGTGATGGACCACGGCACGCTCACCGATCACAACGGCAAGAGCATCGACTTCCGCAACGTCATCCTCATCATGACGACGAACGCGGGTGCCGCCGACCTTGCCAAGGCCGCCTTCGGCTTTGAGCGCTCCGAGCGCGTCGGCGACGACATGGAAGCCATCGAGCGCATGTTCACGCCCGAGTTCCGCAACCGGCTCGACCAGATCGTCCGCTTCCAGAGCCTGCCGGCCGAGGTCGTCGCCAAGGTCGTCGACAAGTTCGTCATGCAGCTCGAGGAACAACTCGCCGACCGCAGCGTGACCATCGAACTCTCAAAGGCCGCCCGGAACCATCTCGCCAAGGAAGGTTACGACAAGACCTTCGGCGCGCGCCCGCTCAGCCGCGTGATCCAGGAAAAGATCAAGAAGCCGCTCGCAGAAGAACTGCTCTTCGGCAAGCTCGCCAAGGGCGGCCCGGTCCGGGTCGAGTTCGAGGACGGCAAGCTCGTCTTCACCTATCCCGATGCCGGGAAGGACGATGGCAAGGGTGGCGGCAAGGGCAAGGCGTCCGGCAAGGACAAGCCCGGGCCACAAGGCGGCAGCGGCGCGAAGAAAAAGAGCGGCGGCGGCAAGAAGAAAGAGCCGGCGCTGGTCGAGTAGCCTCCGTTGGCGTCAGCCCCGCGGCCGTTCCGGGTCGACATTCCGGGGACCGTGCTCGACGATCTCCGGTCCCGCCAGGGCCGTGTTCGACTCGCTGCCGATCCAGTTGAGGCCGCGCCGGGCGATCTGGGCATTGATCCTGCTTTTCTTTCAGAAACAGTTACTTACTGGCGCGATTCCTACGACTGGCGCGCAGCCGAGGCGCGGCTCAACGCGTATCCGCAGTTCATTGCCGATGTCGTGGTGGGCGATGCAACGGTCCCGGTCCATTTCTATCACGTGTCTTCGGAAAACCCCGCGGCCCTGCCGCTGGTCCTGATCCACGGCTGGCCCGGCTCGATCGTCGAATATCTCGATCTGATCGAGCCGCTCTCGAAACGATTCCATGTCGTCGTGCCATCACTGCCGGGATTCGGCTTCTCGGGGCGGCCGCCGCGCGTGCTCGGCCCGCGCGCCATCGCCGAGGTCCTGCATTCGCTGATGACCGACGTGCTCGGCTATCCGCGTTATGGCGCGCAGGGCGGCGACTGGGGCAGCATGATCGCGACCTGGATGGCGCTCGAGCACGGAGAAGCGGTGGCGGGCATCCATCTCCACATGGTCGGTGTGCGCCCCGCTATCGGCGAGGGCGATCCACCGCTCGATGCCGACGAAAAGGCCTGGCTGAAAACGGCGGTCCCGATGATGCGTCTTGGCCGCGGCTACCGCGAACAGCAGGCGACCCGACCCACGACCCTCGGCCATTTGCTGATGGACTCGCCGGCGGGGCTCGCGGGCTGGATCCTCGACAAGTTCGACGCCTGGAGCGATCCGCGGCCCGGCGGTCTCTGGCAGCGTTTCGACCGCGACGCCGCGCTCACCAATGTCATGCTCTACTGGCTGACGGGCAACGCGGATGACGCGCTCTGGATCTACTACGGCGCCCGCGAGGACGGCTCGATCTCGTTCCCGCCCGGACGTCACGTCGAGGTGCCGGCCGCCATTGCCGCCATGCCCTATGATCTGGTGCCGCCACCGCCCCGCCAGTGGGCCGCGCGCGGCTACACAATCGCCCGCTGGACAGACATGCCCGCCGGCGGCCATTTCGCGACGCTGGAACAGCCCGCGGCCCTGCTGGAAGATATCGGGGCGTTTTTCGGGACCCTCAGCAGCGCGTGAATTCAGTGGTCTCGCCGCCCGCGGTGCGCACCGTCATTTGCTTGGGGCCGATCGTCATGACTTTCCAGATCGTCTCGAACGGCTCGCCCTTGTCCTTGGGATCGCGCGGCAGGTCGTCGGAAAAGCTCCGTCCCTTGAAGTGAATCTCGTTACCTTGGACGGTCCAGGTCGCTTCCATCGTCTGGTCGACCGCCTTGCCGTCCCCCGTGAACGCGATCGGCATGCCGCTGTCGCACCCGGCGCCGCCGTAGGTCCAGTGGCCGATCAGCAGGTTCTTGAGCCCGTCGATCGCCAGCGCAGGCGAAGCTGCGGCCATCAGGATCAAAAGTGCGGCGGCGGTTCGGAACATCGTCAAAGTCTGCTAACGGTACTTCCATGAGTCCAGTCGAATTTTCCATCTCCTGCCACTACGAAGGCTATCCCGACATCGCCCAGGGCGGCTATGCTGCCGGCTTGATAGCCAATGGACCGGGCCCACCGGTGCGCCTCGAAGCCCGGCCGGCGCCTGGCACCGAACTCGTGATGACGGCCTGGCCGATGCGGCCCGCGCGCGGGCGGCTGCTGGCGGAATCTGCGGTCTGGAACGGGAAGGATCTGGTCGCGGTCACGGGCTCGATGTGGTTCGAACGGCCTGCCTGACGGCTGGGCTAGACCCTGAAAAGTGAGAGGGCCGCCGAAGCGGCCCCCCCGAGAAGGCCTCCGTCCTGGAGCGCCTCCCTGCACTGTCACCATGCCATCCCGCGCCATATCGCGATATGACCGCCATCACACCCGCGACTACGGCCGGCGGCAAGTGTACCTAGTTGTAAACGTTCGGATTTTTGGCCGTTAGGGCGCTCTTCAGGCTGTTGGCGCCTTCCTTGGTGACCTTGGTCTTGCGCGCATTGACGCTTCTGAGCGCGGGCAAATCCTTCAGGAGCATGATGCCTTCATCCGTGATCGGCGGGTTCCGGGACACGTCGACATATTTCAGCGACTTGAGACCCGAGAGGTGGCTCAACGCCTCATTGCCGATCTGCGTGTTCGACAGCGTGAGGTTCTCCAGCGACCGGGACTCGGCCAGGATTGCGATGCCGTCGTTGCTGACGGCCGTCCTGTTCAGGCTGACCTTCTTGAGCCTCGGCATCTTGGCAAGCGCCGGCATGCCGGCGTCGGTCACCGCCGTGCGGTGCAGCAGCACGGTTTCGAGCGTCTCGATCTTGCCGACCTCGGGAAGGGTCTTGTCGGTAATCCGCGTCCCCCAGAGGCCGAGCGAGGTCAGCGATGGAAACTTGCCGAGATGCGCGCCGCCCTTGTCGGTGACCGAGGCGTTCAACAGCTGCAACCGTTTCAGCCGCGGCAGCTTGGCCAGATGCGCCAGTCCCTCGTCGATCGGGCTGAAGTCGAGGATGATCATTTCCAGCGCTTTCAGCTTGGCAATTTCGGCCAGCCCGTCGTCGGTGATGTTCTTCATGCTCTGCACCCAGAGCGTCTTGAGCGTGCGGGGCGCGGTCTTTGAGGCGGCAAGCGTCGCGAGCCCTTCGTCCGTGACGGCGGTCTTGTTGATATTGAGTTCACGAAGGCGCGGCATCTCTGCGATCTCGCCCATCGAATCGTCCGTCATCTTGACGAACGCAACGCTTAGCACTTCGAGATTCCTGTTCTGCGCCAGCGCCATCACGCCTTCGTCGGTGATGTTCTTGTTGGCGGCGACCGTCACCCGCTTGAGTAGCGGCACGGCGGCGACATGCGGCATCCCGGCATCGGTGACGTTCTGGAAGCTCGATCCGCCGAGATTGACCCCGGTCAGGCGCGGCAGGTGCTGAAGATGCCTGAGGTCGTCGTCCTTGACCTGCTTCTTGGCGCTCGTCGGGCTGATGCTGAGATACTGGACGTCCTTCAGGTCGTCGACCGTCCAGGGCTTCTTGCCCTTCACCGCGCCGATGCTGTCGAGCCATTCCTTGGCAGCCTCAATCTCGGCGTCACCGGCGGATGCCGGCGTGGCGGCAGGTCCGGTTGCGATCCCTGCTGCGAAAACCGCAACAGCGGCGAGCCTCGACACTCGTGCGAGTGTGAATGTCATATACCTCTCCCTTCAATTTTTCGCCGGCGCGCCAACGGTTTGGCCGGTGCGCCGAGATTTTCCCCTTGGCCCCATCCTGCATGCCGGGACGCGACCCTACTGTGATGGCCGTCACACAACCGCGTAT
>JAJFFI010000087.1 GCA_021776755.1 Alphaproteobacteria bacterium
GCGTGAAGGTCGGGCCCACCGCGACCAGCAGCGCCCCGCCGTTCTCGACATAGCGTGCGATGTTGTCGAGGTAGCGGTTGAGGAGCACGCCGCGGCGCTTGTAGCGGTCGAAGATAATGAGGTCGAATTCGTCGATCTTGACCTGGAACAGCTCGCGCACCGGGAAGGAGATTAGCGACAGCTCGTTGACCGGCGTGAGGTCCTGCTTCTCCGGCGGGCGCAGAATGGTGAAATGCACGAGATCGACCGAGGGGTCGGCTTTCAGGAGATTCCGCCAGGTGCGCTCGCCCGGGTGCGGTTCGCCCGAGATCAGCAGCACGCGGAGCCGGTCGCGCACGCCATTGACGGCAACGACCGCGCGGTTGTTGACCAGCGTCAGTTCCTCGGGGCCTTTCTCGGCGACGATCTCGAAGAAGGTCGGGCCCGCGTGCTCCAGCGTAAATTCAATGGGATAGTCGCGGCCGACCGGCACCAGGACCTGCTTCCAGTCCTTGCCGTCGCGGCGGATCGTGACCCGGGCGCGGCCATTCAGGGAAGCGCCTTCGCCCGAGTCCTCGACCCGCACCGTCATGCCGAGCGGCTTGCCGACGATGCCGAAGCTCGGCGATTTCGGCAGCGTGATCCGCCGGTCGCCCTCGTTCTTCTTGCCAGTTAGCAGCACATGGAAGGGCGCGCCGTCTTTCTCGGTTCCGGGTTTGGCGGGTGCGTCATGTACCTGCCCGTCGGAGATCATCACAACGCCCGCAAGCCGCGTGCGCGGCACATCCGACAGCGCCCGGGTGAGGCTCTCGAAAAGATAGGTGCCGCCTTCCTCGCGCCCGGGCCCGGCATCGGCGCCGGCGCGGACCACGCGGAGTTCCAGACCTTCGATCTTCGCGGTGGCGTCCCGCAGGCCCTGCAGGGCGGCGGCACTCCGCTCGCGCCGCTTGCCGACATCCTGGCTCGGCGAGTCGTCGACCAGAACGACGAGGATATTCGGCAGGTACTCGCGTTCCTCGACCACCAGCGTCGGGTTCAGCAGGACGGCCATGAGAATCAGTGCAACCGCCGCCCGGAGTCCGGTGCCCCGCGCGCGCCGGAACAGCGCAAAACCGATCAGCAGGACCGCGACGGCCGCGAGCGCAATCAGCACCCAGGCCGGGAGCAGCGGGCTCAGGCCGATGGTGACGTCGCCGCCCATCAGTTGGCGCCCCTCATTGTGCGCCCCTCATTGGCCAAGCCTCTCGAGGATCGTCGGGATGTGCACCTGGTCGGCCTTGTAGTTGCCGGTCAGGGCATACATCACGAGATTCACGCCGAAGCGGTAGGCATGCTCGCGCTGGGCCTCGCCGCCCGGGACGGCGGCAAACATCGGCCGCCCGCCGGCGTCGATTGCCCAGGCCGAGGCCCAGTCGTTCGAGCCGATGACGATCGCCGAGACCCCGTCGTTCTTGTAGCGCCCGCGCTCCTCGACCCAGACCTGCCCGCTCGCCCAGCGCCCCGGGAAGCGCTGCAAAAGATAGAAGGCGCGGGTCAGCACGTGGTCGTCGGGCACCGGTTCGAGCGCCGGGATCTTGAGGTTCTGGACCAGCCGGCGCAGCGTGTCGCGCGACACAGCACCACCCGCGTTGGCGTCCCGGGTGTCGATCAACACCATGCCGCCGCGCTTGAGGTACTCCGACAGCCGCTGGCGGGCGGTGTCGCTGAGCGTCGTCTGGTCCGGTGTGACTGCCCAGTAAAGCATTGGAAAAAAAGCGAGTTCATCCTGTTCGAGGTCGACGCCAACCGGCTTGCCCGGTTCGACGGCAGTGCGGCGATAGAGCACCTGGCTGAGCCCCGCGAGTCCCGCGCGGCTGACGCTGTCGACCTGCGGATTTCCCGTCCGGATGAAGGCGAGCCGGGTCTGGTCGGTCAGTTCGGCGGCGAGTTTGTCGGGGGTGCCCGCGCCCTGGGCCCGCACGTCGGGCGCCACGGCGAGCGTGACGATGGCGGCCAGCATCATGGCCGCCGCGGCACCGCCGCGCGCGCCGGAGCGGAGCGCGGCAGGCGGCGTGATGAGGCCGCGGAGGGCCAGTGCGATAATCAGGTCGACGAGGAACAGCAGAAAGACCAGCGCGAAAAGCCAGGGCTGCAGGTCGGTTTCGCCCTGATCGCCGTAGCCGCCGGTGACGACGCCCGCGGGCCAGTCCTCGACCGGGACCGGGGTCTTGAGCGCGGCGCCGAGATTGAACGCGCGGCGCACCGACTCGTTGCCATAGATGCCCGGCGGGTGCCGGGGGGAGGGGACGGTCGTGGCCAGCGCGCGCTCGGCGACACTGGCCGCGGCCGGCAGCGGATCGACCAGCCGGCCGAAGCCGTCGAGACTCGATTGCGGCGGCAGCAACGCGGCGGTGCCTGACGCCGCGACCCCGCGCGAGAGTTCGAGCAGGCGCTGCAGCATCTCGACGAACAGGCCCGAGAGCGCGAGGTTCGACCAGTCGGCATTCGCGGTCGTGTGGAACAGCACGACCCAGCCGCTGCCCCGGCGCTCTGCGGTCACCAGCGGCGTGCCGTCGGCAAGCCGCGCCCAGGTGCGTTCACCGAGATCGGCCGCGGGCTCGGCCAGCACCTGTTGGGCGACCGTGACGTCAACGGGGATCACAAGGCCGGCGAACGGGCTCTTGTCGTCGAAGGCGGCGAGCTTTGCCGGCACCGTCCACGACATTGCGCCGCCGAACGACCGCCCGCCGCGCCGCAAGCGCACCGGCAGCAAGGGGCCGGTCGCCTCGGCCGTGGCGGCGGCGAGACGGGGCCCGGCAAAGCGGATCAGCATGCCGCCCTTGGCGACCCAGTCCTCGACCGCCTTGGTTTCGGACGGCGTGACCGGCGTGCTGTCGGCCAGTGCCAGCACCGCGATCTTGCCGTCGATCAGCCCGCCGATCGCGCCGGTGCGGATTTCGCTGTAGGGCTTGAGCGCGCGGTCGATGTAGTACGCATTCGAGAGCAGGGGCTGGCGCCCGGCGGTTTCCGCCGAGACGATGCCGACGGGCCGGCGGCGCCAGCGTTCGTCGACCAGCACGGTCGCGCCCGCGCCGCGCTCGGCCTCGATCTGGATGCGCCCGATGCGGTTGCGGATGTCGGACGGCAGCTCCAGCAGCAGCGAGGCGCGGTCCTTGCCGTCGGGAATCGTGACCGGCCGCCGAATGAGTATGCGCCCGTTGGGCTCGGAGGCGGCGATCACCACCGGCACGCTGCCGGTCTCGTGAGCCCGGCGCACGGTGACGCGCAAGCCGCGGCCCTCGGCAACCGGCGGATCGAGCAACCGCGCCATCGAGACCGGCGCGTCGGCGATCACCCGGAGGCTGCCCTTGGCCTGAAGGACCCTGGCGAGCTCGGATACGGTCTCTTCCGCGCCCGGTGCCGCCGTGCCGGTGGCGAGCCAGACCACATTGGCCGACCCCTCGACGTCGAGCGCGCGGGCGGCTTTGAGGGCGGCGGCATGATCCGCGGGCCACGGGACCGGTCTCATCGGCTGGACCAGCGTCCGCGCATCGGCCGCGCGCAGCAGTTTCGAGGCTGCAAGCGGCTCGCCGTTCGCAGGCGGTGCGGTCGGCAGCACGATGACGCCCCGGTCTTCGCGCCCGGCCTGGTCGAGCAGCGCGAGCAGAAGCCGCTGGCGGTCGTCCCACCCGGGGGCGGCGTCCCATCCGTTGTCGACGACCAGCACCAGCGCGCCGCTGCCCTGGAACGCCTGGCGCGGATTGAGCAGGGGATGGGCGAGCGCAAGGATGAGAAAGCCCGCGATCACGAGGCGCAACAGCAGCAGCCACCACGGCGTGTGCGCGGGCGACTCTTCATCCTGACGGAGCCGGAACAAGAGGCGGATTGCCGGAAAACGGATCAGCTTCGGCGCGGGCGGCGTGACGCGCAGCAGCCACCACAGGACCGGCAGCGCCAGCAGCGCGAGCAGCAGCCAGGGTGCGGCAAAGGCGAGGGGGCCGAGCGACAGCATCAGAAAACGCCCCCGCCGTAGTTGCCCTGAACGCGTACCGTGGCCGACATCGCCGCATAGACCGACATCAGCGCGGTTTCCGGCGCGCGATCGGTGCGGTGGCGGGTGATCGACCAGTTCAGCGCCCGCGCAATATCGTTGAGCCCTGCCAGATGCGCCTCGAGCCGGCGCTGGTACTCGGGCTTGGCCTTCTCGGCCCGCTTGACCAGCACGTTGCCCTCGTCCTCCAGCCCCTCGAACCGCGAGCGGCCGGTGAAGGGAAGGGTTTCCTCGGCGGGGTCGAGCACCTGCACCAGATGCCCGCGCACCCGGCGCGCGGCGAACTGGCGGAACAGCGCATCCATCTCCTCGAGTGGCGAGAGAAAGTCGCCGACGAGCACCAGATGGCCGTGCCGCGACAGCAGTTCGAAGGTGGGCAGGCTCGCGGCCTCCACAGCGTTCTCGCGCTCGGCCTCGCGCACGAGCGCCAGTGTCATGCGGTCGAGCGCGCCGCTGCCGTGGGACGGCGGGCGGCCGGTGCCGAGCAGCGCTATGTTTTCGCCGCCGCGGAGCAGCAGGATCGAGAGTGCCAACAACAGGACGTCGGCGCGCTCGCGTTTCGTGGGCAGCGTCCGTTCCGAGCGGTACGCCATCGAGGGTGAAGTATCGCGCCAGAGCCAGATGCTTTGTGCGGCTTCCCACTCGGTCTCGCGGATAAACTGGGGCTGCGTCTTGGCCGACTGGCGCCAGTCGACGGCTTGCGCCGAATCGCCCGGCTGATATTGCCGGAACTGCCAGAATGTCTCGCCCTGGCC
>JAJFFI010000088.1 GCA_021776755.1 Alphaproteobacteria bacterium
TACAGGGGGTCGCGTTTGATGGGTACCGGCGCCTGATCGATTTTGGCCAGCAGGCGGCGGCATTCATTGTCGATGAAGGTTTCGAGGAACTTCGCCCGGAACGGCGTCCCGCGCACCCGCCGCACCCAGCGGCCCGCGAACTTCCGGGCCGGCGCCCAGTGCAGGATCGCGCGCAGACTTCGGCGGTGAAGGTACTGGCTTGCCGAGCGATGCATCACGAAGAATGGCAGCCAGATTGCGAGCACGGTCAGAAGCGTTGCCCAGATCCAGAGCTTGTCCGGGTAGTCCCGGGTCCAAAAATATCCCTTCACCGGCAGATACAGGTTGTCATGCAACCAGTAGAGATAAAACCCGTTGCCGTCGGGATGGAAGAACTCCGTTGCGACCCCGAGACAGACAAGCGCCGCCACGAAGACGATTGCCCCCGTCCAGACCAGCCGCCTGCGGGTCCAGCGCCGCGCGGGCACATGGCCGACCGACAGATAGGGCGATCTCGCAACTTCCGGGGCCGCCATCTCAGGTGCCTCCCGCGCTGCCGCCGGACCCGACCATACCCCGCATCGTGCGCCAGGCGCGGACGAGGAAATCGAGGATGTCCTGCCAGAAGAGCACCACAACCGCGATGGCGGCGAGCGCTACGATTGTCGTGATGATCGGGCGCCGGTTGATCCAGAGGTACAGCGCCACAATCACGATCCGCGCCCACCAGGCCCGCGGGTGCAGCCGCGCCCATATCGCCCAGAGCGACAGCTTGCGGCGCTCGCGATGCAGGAACTTGCGCCGTTTCAACCGCACCACAGGATCGGTGAAGAGCGCCTTGACCGCTTCGACGCGGGGGCCCGCATCCGACTGGATGTGCCGGACGCCGTTGATCGTCTGATCGGTCTTCGCGGCACTCTTCGCGATCGCCGTGTCGCCGGTTTCCATCGCGACCTCGAACCGGTCGTCGATCCCGCGATAGGTCGCCTCGATATGGCCGGGTGCGCCGCTCACCGATTCATCCCCTGGATACGCGCGACCAGGTTCTTCCGCGTCCGGCGCAGCCGGTTGATCATGCCGTTGATGTTGGTGTCGACCGCCTTCCGCAGGCGCGCGGCGTCCTGCACCGAGGCGGCGAGCCCGTTGATCACCCGCACCCGGTCGCGCGCCCATTCGGCGGCACTCTCGGTGACGTCCTGCTCCTGCTTCTCGATCTCGTCGGCGAGTTTTTGCACCTCGATGAGCTGGTCGCGCACGCTGCGCATCTTCTTCATCAGCTCCTGCATCTGCGCGACCGTCCGCGCGCTCTCTTCCTCGAGCCGCATCGCCTTCCTGGTCGCGACCACCTTGATGCCCTCGATGGTGTCGGCAAGCTCGGTGTTCACGTCCCGCGACAGTTTGCGGAGTTCCTCTTGACGCTCCACAAAATCATCGCGCAGCGTCCCGGCGATCTCGGTCCAGGCCATGTCGGCCGCAGCACCGGAAATTTGCTTCTCGACGTTCATGCCGTTGCGGATCACGAGGTTGTCGTTCAGCCAGCCCAGCACGAGGCCGACCGGGCGCATGGCGCCGAAGTCGATGACCTGAATCCGGATGTCGGCCTCGGGTCCGGCACCTCCGTCGAACACGTAGATCGGTCGCGCCGGCATGTCGGCGGCGGCCCGGTCGTCATCGAACCAGCGCCGCAGCATGGCCCGCATGTAGCCGTCCATGTCCTCGGGCTCCCACCCATGGAGTGCCGGAAACAGCGCCATGCCTTCGGGGACGAAGATCAGCCCCTGGTTGCCGGCGTCCGCGTAGTAGCGCGCCCAGTACGGATCGAGCCAGAACTGCATGTTCGACGCATCCGGCGTCTTCCAGCGCCAGGCCGGATAAGGCTCGGTCATGATGGTCGCGCGTGGATCGAAGTAGAGGAAATGCCAGCCGCCCGGATTGTCCTCGGTCGCCTGAAAGCCATAGAGAATACGCTCGCCGCGAAGGTCGGCCTCGGGAAAGGCGCGGATCGCGTCCGCGAGTGCCGCGATCTGCGACCCGTCATACCGCAGCAGAACCGGGCGCGGCTCGCTGACGGCATTGAGATAGGCGAGCCGGTATTCGAGATCGGAGAGCTGCTCCATCAGCCGGATGCGCTCGGCCTCCGTCGCATCCACGTGATGCCCGTCGCGGAGTTCGAGGCGGTATCCGACCTTTGGTTCGGCGTTCTGGATCGCCTCGGACAACGCGATCAACTTGGCCGAGTCCGCCTCCAGCGGTTCGAGCGACAGGCTGGCATAGCCCGCGGCCTTGGGTGTGACTTCGGCCTGATCCTCGAACTCGACGGTTTCGAGCGCATAGACCGTCGCCACCGGCGGCTGCCCTTCGGCACCCGGCTCCTCGCGGACCGCCAGCACCATGTCGGCCTCATCCGCGCGCTCGGGCAGCCCGAAGCTCCGGCCATCGGCCAGCACAATCCGGAGAAAATCCTGCAACGCCCGGATGCCGGGCCGCGTGTCTTCCGGCAGGAAGAGATAGCGGCCATCGACGACGGCGGCGCGCAGGATCACGGTGTCGTCGAGCGAGCCAGATTCGCGGAGTGCCCTGAACGACGCGCCCCGGGAGGCATCGTCCTTGATATGCAGCACCAGAACCGTTCGGCGCGCCGGGTCGGTCGCGGTGCCGATGCGGAAATGCGTCGCATGGAACCGCACGTCCTCGACCAGTTGGGCCGCCCGGGCGTCTCCGAGGTCGAAGCCCAGCACGAGCCACTCATCCGAACCCGAAACCGTCGCGTCTTCGGCGGTGTCGTTCAGGAGGCACCACGCCGTGCCGGCCGGCCAGGGCATGACCGCGGCTTCGTCGACGTCTTCCACTGCCGGATCGGCGCTGCCTCCGACCTGCGCCAGTGCCGAGCCGAGGCGCCCGATCGCCTCGTTGACGGCATCCTGACGCTGCGCCCCCTTCACCGTATCGGTGAACTCCGGAACCACCGCCGAGAGATAGGTTCCGAGCACGCTCGACGCCTCGAGCCGCAGCCCGAACCCGACCTCGCTCAGGAGCGGCAGATCGCTTGCCACGCGATTGAGGGCGGCGAGCACCTGGCGCGGTGTCACGCCGCGGAAGACGAAGCTCCGCCGGTCAGCCACCGAACACCTCATCGGCAACGCGCGAAGCCCAGGCGTGGATCAACCGCCGCGCGACCGCCGCATCGCCGAGATCGGCATCGATGAAATCCCGCTCGCCCTCGAAGGCCAGCAGCCACGGGGCGCGGGACTCGGTCGCGGGGACGCGGAGCGCACTGACGCTCCGGCCCTTCTCCCGGCCGAGGCCGAGGTTCCGTTTTACCCGGTCGATGATGATGTTCGCGTCCACCCCGTCGGCCCACGCCGTTTCGGGCAGGAAGGCGACGACATGAACGGCCTGAAAATCGGCCTCCGGCAGGCGCTGGCCGGTTCTCTTGGCGGCACCGGTTTCCTGGTCGGGCCGCGTGCTTTGCAGGGGCAGCCGGATCGCCTGGCGCCACGCGCGCCGCAACCAGTCATCCGCCCCCGCCTCGCTGTCCGCGAGATCGAGAGCAGGATCGGCCCGGCGCAACCGGCCCCGGTCGTGGACCGACGGCATCCAGTGAAGCTGCCCCATCATCTGCTTGACCGACGGCACACCGCCCTCGGGGATCGTTTCGAGATCGACGCGGCATTCCGCATCCGCGCCATACTTGTCACCTTCGACCCAGAGGAACGCGCTCCGCTTGAGGTCGGCCGCGATCAGGCGCTGCGCCAGCACCGTCATGGCGTGCATCCAGGCCGCACGCGCCAGCTGCCCGGTATAGGTCTCCGGCAGTGGCGCCGGCATCATGCCCGCGACCAGCACGTGCTTTTTCTTGCGCCGGCGGGGCGGGCGGAGCAGTGCGTAGAAGCCGTGGTTTACCAGCCGGTCCAGCAGGATCGGCTCGGGGTTCATGAACTCCGAAAGCAGGATGCCGCCGAGGTCCGCCTCGCGCCGGGTGACGGTGATGCCCGAGATACCGCCCTCGCTGCGGCGCTGGCGCACGGCGCGCTGCGCTTCGGCGCGGGGCCGGTGGGTCGCTTTCCGCGGCATCAGCGGGCGTTGATCGGGCTGGATGCGGTACATCAGGCTCGAGCTCAACGGATCGACATCCGGTGCCGCCCGGAACCGCCGGCCCTTGGTGGCACCTGGCGTCGACAGGCTTTTGAGCGTCATCGCCCGGTCGTACCAGAAGGTTGCAAGCGCCGGGTCGTCGGCGCCGCTGTAGCGCATGATGCGGGCGCGCAGGTCAGTTGCGTATTTGCGGTAATCGAACCCGCCGGAGACCGATTGGCTCTCGCCAAAAAGGACGCAGCGGCCGAGTTCGGCGCAGGCCCGCTCGATCAATGGTAGCGCGACCCGGAAGGCAAAGAAATAGGGTGCGGCCGACGGCACCAGCCCGCCTCCGACCCGGGCGCGGGGACCCGATCTTGACTGTGCGCGCGATGACACTTCCGAATCGAGCCGGCGTAGCACCAGCGACCACACGCCGGTGCCCGGTGTGCCGCGCCGGTCGCCGGTCAGCAGTTCGGCAAGTTCCGCCGCGAGCCCCGGCGTGATTCCGACATGGCGGTTGTGCATGCTCGCCAGCACCACTTCGGCCGCATCCACACCGCGCGCGGCCAGGCGCTCGAACGCGGCATCGCGGATCGGGCGCCAGGCCTTTTCGCCGAGGATTTCGATGCGGAGCGTCATGCCTGGATCAGCTCGCCTGGTAGAGCATGCGTTCGAGCTTCTCGCTGGCTTCCCGGTCCGGCGCATCGAGCAGGAACTTCGGAATCAGTGCGAGCTCCGGCGCGCCGATCTGCAGCGGTCCCTCTTCGCCGTCGAGCACCGCGCGGTAAATCCGGTGCAGCAGCATCAGGAAGCAGGACTTCACCATCCGCCGGTTGGACATCTGCGAGAGATCGCGGTCTCGCACATGGGACACCGCGAGCGTGATGTTGCGGAAGATCGGGTCATCCGGGTCGAGACGCAGTGTGCCCGCGCTGGTGAGCTTGCGGATCGCCTTCCGCATCCTGGCAAGATCGTCGAGCAAGCCCTCGTGCACGGTTTCGTCGTGCTCGGAATAGGTTTCCTGCCATCCGGCGGCATAGAGTTTGCCGATCTGGTCCGGGCGCGCCTCGATGTTGTCGACAAAGCACCGCAGCAGGAAGCGGTCGAACACCGCCATAAGTTCCGGTGCGTCCGGCACCTGGTTGGTCGCCGAAAACAGGTTCCGCATGCTGACCTCGACGCGGCGGCCCCGGTCGTGGAAGACGCGCTCGTTCATCACCGTCAGCAGCGAGTTCAGGATGGCGCTCGAGGCGTTGAAGATTTCATCGAGGAAGACGACCTGGGCGTGCTGCATCATTCCGTCGTCCATGCGCGACAGCACGCCTTTCTGGACCTGGGTCAGGTCATAGAATCCGAACAGTTCGCCCGGCTCGGTGAAGGGCGTCATCAGGTATTCGAAATAGTTGGTGTTGTGGTCGGCCGCCGGATTGTCCTCGTCGACGAGACCCACGAGCGCGCAGAAATTCCGGATCAGGCGTGACTTGGCCGTCCCCGGCGGGCCGACGAACACTAGCGGCTCGCCCGTCGCGACCGCCATCATCAGCGCACGAATCGGGTCTTCCATCGCCATCAGGCGTTGGTTCAGGCGGGTCTCGATCAAGCCCAGTTGCTCGAGCGTCCCCCGGAACTCGCTCGCAAGCGTGCCTACGACTTTCGGATCGAACATCCGTTCTCCCTTCCCCTCAGTATTTCTTCTTCATCATGTCTCGGGCGCTCCCGCTTTGGCAGCCCCCCTGCCCTTGAGCGCACCGCGTACCCTGCGGCGGCGTTGCAGGCGCTGCCACAGGCGCTCCCCGCGCTCGGCGATCCAGAGCCAGCTTTCGACAATCTTCTCGCGGATTACGCCCCAGGTTTCGAGCGGTTTCTTCAACGCGTCCCACAATCCTGTGGCACCACGCTTTATGGCGCCCCACCATTTCCGCGGACTGATCACCGTGCGCCACGCTGCCGATACGTGCGCCTTGAATACCTCCCAGATCGACGGCGGTTCGACATATGCCTCTTCGATGCCGTCAAGCTGTCGAAGCTTGTAGTCCTCCCGGAGGATCGCCGGAATGCGCCGGTACCAGTTCGAGTCCTGAAGCTGGATCGCCCCCCGCTTCGGCTTCAGCCAGGCGACGCGCGGCGCGATCTCTGCGGCGGCTTCGCTCCGAAAGATCGGCAGGCTCCGGATCAGGCGGAAACTATTCCGCTCACGTTGCAGATCATCGGGCCCGAGCCGC
>JAJFFI010000089.1 GCA_021776755.1 Alphaproteobacteria bacterium
TCGAGTTTGCCGATATCGGCGATTTTGTCGACCGGCCCGTGAAAACCTATTCGAGCGGCATGGTGGCACGGCTGGCATTTGCAGTCGCGACCCATGTCGACGCCGATATCCTGGTCATCGACGAGGCGCTCGGTGTCGGCGACCAGGTCTTCCAGCGAAAATGCTTCGCCAGGCTCCGCAAATTCCGGAACGACGGCGGAACGGTTCTTTTCGTGTCTCACAACGCGCCCACCGTCATGGAAATCTGCAGCCGCGCTCTACTGCTCGACGACGGTGAACTCCTGATGTCCGGTGATCCGGTCACCGTTGTCGGGCATTACCAGAAGCTTACCAGCGCACCCCGGAGCCAACAGCCCGCAGTGCGCGCGGCTATCCTGGGCGACCCGATCCCGATGTCGGCAGATACAGACATATCGGAGACCGATGCGGACCTCGCCGCGAACGCGCCGATCGTGTTCGAAGACGGTGGCGCCCGGCTGGTGTGTCTTGAAATTCTGGATGCAGACGGCAAACCTGTCACACGGCTGAGACCTCACGATACCTATACGCTGGCCTATGAAATCGAGGTGACCGAGGCTGCCCGGATGGTCCGGTTCGGCATGATGGTTCGTACCGTTACCGGGAAGAATCTTGGTGGCCTGACCTCTCACACCAGCGGCGAGGGCGTTCCGCATGTCGCGCAGGGAACGCGGCTGGCGGCGCAGTTCCGGTTCCGCGCCGCCCTCAATCCGGGTGTGTATTTCATCAATGTCAGTACATCGGCCACACTGCCGGAATCGTCAGCCGACCGCGACGCCGGCGCGTCACATTTCCTTCATCGCATTCTGAATGCCCTGGCGTTCCGAGTGGAACAGGACGACCGGCGCCTGACTGTTGAGTCCGTTGATTTTACCGTGCCAGATGGATCTCCGCCCTGCCGCGTGACCGTCGACGGCGATGACCGGGCGTTCGCTCATGTCTCGTGATGGTTCAGCGAATGTGGGCGTTCGCGGCATCGGAGCGCGAAGCCTTGCCGCCACGCTCGGCCTCATCTGGCACCAGCGGCATCTCGTCTATCTGCTGACCCGGCGGGAGATTGCGCGCCAATTCCGCGGCTCGCTGATCGGCTGGTTCTGGCTGGTACTGGCGCCCGTCATGCTGCTGTTGATCTACTGGCTGATCTTCGCGACGATCTTCGGCATCGGCGACGAGGCGACCCGGGGCGGCCGGACAAGTTATCCGCTGCTGATCTTCGCCGGCATCAGCGTCTTCCAGGTGTTCGGCGAATGCCTCCAGCGGGGCCCCGGCCTGATCCGCGAACATCCCAACTATGTGCAGCGGGTCGTCTTTCCGGTGGAACTGCTGGCCGTCGTCGCGGTCTCGAGTGCGCTGTTCAAGGCGGTAATTTCGCTCGTGCTCCTGGTTCTGATCCTGGCGGTGTCCGGCGACTGGCCAGGCCATACGCTCTGGCTGCTGCCGGTCATTCTCGTGCCATGGGCGCTGCTTATGGTCGGTATGGTCTGGTTGCTCGCGGCGTTGGGCGCCTTCGTGCGCGACATCGGCAACCTGCTGGCCTCGATCACCATCGTCCTCGTGCTGGGGAGTCCGGTGTTCTACGATATCGAGCGAATCCCCGAAGCCTTCCGCGCGCTTTATCTTGCCAATCCCATCGCGGGCTACATCGCCATGGTACGCGACGTGCTGCTCTGGCAGCAGACACCGTCGCTCTGGCTGTTCGCGGGGCACACGGCGCTCGCGCTGATTGTGCTTGGGACGGGGCATCGGGTGTTCTTCCGCCTGCGCGCGCAGTTTGCCGACGTGGTCTGAACCGATCCCGCTTGATCCGCCGCGCGCGGCGCACGTATGTTTCGCCCGGCACACAATGAAGAGGCGGGCAGTTGGCGGACAAACCGATCATCATTGCCGGCGGCGGGATCGGCGGCTTTGCGGCGGCACTCGCGCTGAGCCGGAAGGGGCGCGCCTCGCACATCCTCGAGCAGGCCTCCGAGTTTGGCGAGGTCGGCGCGGGCATCCAGCTCGGGCCGAATGTCTTCAGGATGTTCGGGGTGCTGGGCCTGACCGATGCGATCAACCGTTTCGCGGTGTTTCCCGAAAACCTCGTGATGCGCGACGCGATCAACGGCGACGAGGTCGTCCGGATGGCGGTCGGTTCGGAGACATACCGCACCCGGTTCAAGAACCCCTATGCGGTGATCTTCCGGCCCGACCTGCACAACGCCTTCATCGAGGCCTGCGAGGCCGAGCCGCTGGTCGAGCTCAGCGTCAACCAGAAGATGACCTCGTTTGAGGACACGGGCGACGGCGTCACCGTGCACACCGAGGCCGGCGATAGCTTCGAGGGCGCGGCCCTCATCGGCGCCGACGGGCTCTGGTCGGCGGTGCGTGAGACACTGGTCGGCGACGGCAAGCCCCGGGTCTCGGGCCATATCGCCTATCGCGCCGTCCTGCCGACGGAGGATTTCCCGGAACACATCCGCCAGGACAACGTGGTGCTGTGGGCCGGTCCGAAGACGCATCTGGTGCACTACCCGCTGCGGGGCGGCGACAAGTACAACATCGTCGCGGTGTTTCATTCCGACCAGTACGAGGAGGGGTGGGACACCTTCGGCGATCCCGAGGAGCTCAACCGCAAGTTTTCCGGCGAGCACGAGGACGTTCACGCGATGCTCGGCAAGATCGAGAGCTGGCGCATGTGGGTGCTGTGCGACCGCGATCCGATCCGCGACTGGAGCCGGGGGCGGGTCACGCTGCTCGGCGATGCCGCTCATCCGATGCTGCAGTATCTCGCCCAGGGTGCCTGCATGGCGACAGAGGACGCCGTCTGTCTCGCCGACCGCATCGACGCAAACGGAAGCGATTTCGAGACCGCGTTCCGGGAGTACCAGTCGCGCCGCTATCTCCGCACGGCGCGGGTGCAGCTGACCGCCCGCATGTACGGCGACATCTATCACGCGGCCAACGCCACTGCCGACCTCCGCAACCTGATGCTGGGCAAAATTGACCGGAGCAAACCCGGCGAGGGCATGGCCTGGCTCTACGAGGGGCTGGACGACACCGGCGCCCAGGTACTTTGAGCGGGCCCGTGACTGCGGGAGAACCGACCCGCACCGGCGAAGCCTACCGCAGGCTTGAGGAGATGATCGTCACCCTCGAACTTGCGCCGGGCAGCGTTGTGTCCGAAGCGATTCTCGGCCGCCAGCTCGGCATCGGCACGACCCCGGTGCGCGAGGCCCTGCAGCGGCTCGCCCGTGAATTCCTGGTGCAGATCCTGCCCCGGCGCGGCGTCGTCGTGACCCCGATCGATGTGACCCTGCAGCTTCAGGTCCTCGAAGTCCGCCGCGAGATTGACCGGCTCATTGCACGCCGCGCGGCGGAGCGGGCCAGGGAGTCCGAGCGCCGGGAGATGACGGCGCTTGCCGGCGAAATCGAGGCCGTGACGCAATCGGGCGATCTCCGCGCCTTCATGCGGATCGACCGGCGTTTCAACGACCTGGTGATGGCGGCGGCACGCAACGATGCGGCAGCGAACAGCGTCGCCCCGCTGCATGCGGTCTCGCGCCGCTTCTGGTTCTATCACCGGAATGAAACAGGCGACGTCGGCCTTTCGGCGGAAAAGCACCTCGCGATCATGCAAGAGATTGCCACGGGTGATGGCGACGGGGCCGCCGCGGCGTCCGACGCGCTGCTGGATTATCTCACCGAATTTGCCCGCGCAACGATCGACTGACCGGCGTCAGTCGTTGTCCGACAGCCCCGCCCCTGCTCCGCTCAACCGCGACTGCTCGCTTTCCGGCACATAGGTTCGTGCGGCCAGCGCCTTCAGCGCGTTCCAGTCCTCGTCGGCAACCGACAGCGCACCGGTGCCGGGCGGGCGGCCCTGGGGGACATCAATGGGCGAGAAATCGAAATCGACCGTGACCGTCTCTGCAAGGCGGGCCATCAGAAGCGCGCTGCCGATCCGCCCGGTGTCGGGACCGGCGTTGCAGAGTACGAGGGTTTCGTCCGCCCAGGTCACCGAGATCACGCGTCCCGTCGCCTCCGCCGCTCGGCCGATGATGCCGGCGAGCAACACGGGGCAGGCCGTGGCGCCGAGTGAAATCCGCGCGCCCGTTTCAGCGCCATCCAGGTGGTCGCTGACCGCAGCGCCCGCCGCGATCGGGCAGAGCGTTCCGCCGGGCGCGGTCCAGGTCTCGCCGGAAATGTCGGGGGCGATCTCGGCGAAGGCCGCGCCGCTGTGCGTCTCCAGATGATGGCGCATCATTGGTACCGAGGCGATGCAGCGAAGCTCGAGCCAGCGCACCGCCTTGCCGGCTTCCTCGGCGAGACCCCAGGCCATCCCCGATCCGCGCGCCGCGCGGCGGACCAGCGAGTCCAGTTCGTTGGCGGAACACGAGATCACGTCAGGCGCCGGGAAGCGGCGGGAAGGCCCAGTCGTCGACCTCGGCGACGGTCGCCATTTCGTCGATTTCATCCGGGAAGGGCGCATCTTGGTACATCGTGATGCGGACCCAGCGGTCCGAGCGCGGATCGAATTTTGTGGCGCCGAAGAACGAGAGCTTGCAGCGCAGCATGTCGATCGGAAGCATGCCGGCGCCGACCAGATTGTCGCGGATCTCGGCGTAGGGGTACCGCGCCGTGATCTGGACGCGGCGGACCGTGTGCCGGTGCTCGGGGTGTTGCAGCAGGAACGCCGCAAGCGGTTCCGCCGGATCGAAACCGCCGAGGGCCCGGTGAAGCGCATGGGCCGCGCGCCCGACATCCAGCGGCTCTTCCAGATCGGCGCCCGGCTCGTCGTGGCGTTCGCCGAGGCGCGGCTCCAGTTTCGCTTCCGAAACGTACCAGAACCGTGCGCAGCCATCCCTGGCCGCATAGTCCTCGCCGAGCGCCCAGCCGTAGCGATCCTCGATCTGCGCACGCGCGGCACCGGCCGTGACCGATCCGTCGATCCGGAAGGCCGCCTGTTCGTCGACCTGCAGGTCGGCGCCAAGCTCGTCGACCAGATCTCCGTGCGGCTCGATCAGGAGGG
>JAJFFI010000090.1 GCA_021776755.1 Alphaproteobacteria bacterium
GGCTTTTGGAAATCTCAACGAGCTCCGCAATGCCATCACGCCCGAGACCGGCGGCATCCTTGTCGAGCCGATCCAGGGCGAGGGCGGTTATCGCGCTGCCCCCGACGGCTATCTGAAAGGGCTCCGCGCGGTCTGCGAGGAATACGGCCTGCTGCTGATGTATGACGAGGTCCAGTGCGGAATGGCCCGGTCGGGCGATCTCTTTGCCTACGAAGCCGAAGACGCGGCCCCCGACATCATGGCGCTCGCCAAGGGCATCGGCGGCGGCTTCCCGATCGGCGCCTGTCTCGCCACCGCCGAGGCGGCCAAGGGCATGGGTGTGGGCAGCCATGGCTCGACCTATGGCGGCAACCCGCTGGCCATGGCCGTGGGCAACGCCGTGCTCGATGTGATGCTCGCCGACGATTTTCTCGGCCATGTGCGCAAGATGGCGGACCGGTTCGAAACCCGCCTTGCCGAGCTGATGAAGACGCATCCGGATGTGTTCATCGAGCGGCGCGGGCGTGGCCTGATGCGCGGGCTGCGCTGCGCCGAAGACGTGCCGAACACCGACATGGTGACGCGGCTCCGCGATGCCGGACTTCTCGTGGTGGGCGCGGGCGACAACGTCGTCCGGATGGCGCCGCCGCTGATCATCGAGGCCGGGCAGATCGATGCCGGGGCGAAGATCCTCGGCGACGTCGCGGGCGCCTGGAAGACGGCGGAGAAGGCGGCGGAATGACGGCCCCGAAACACTTTCTCGATCTCGACAGGCTGGATACGGCAACGCTCCGCCACATTCTCGACCTCGGGCTCGACACAAAGAAAACCGGCCCGAACGGCGAAAAGCCGCTCGCGGGGAAAACGCTCGCGCTGCTGTTCGAGAAGCCCTCGACGCGGACACGGGTCTCGTTCGAGGTCGGCATGAAGCGGCTCGGCGGCGATGTCGTCGTGCTCGAGCGCGATTCAAGCCAGCTCGGGCGCGGCGAGACCGTGGCCGACACGGCCCGTGTCCTGTCCCGCTATGTCGACGCGATCATGCTGCGGACGACCCGGGAAGAAAAAATGCTGGAGCTTGCAAGCCACGCAACCGTGCCGGTGATCAACGGCCTGACCGACCGCACGCATCCCTGCCAGCTGATGGCCGACGTGATGACCTTCGAGGAACACAAGGGCCCGATCGCGGGCAGCACGGTCGCCTGGGTCGGCGACGGCAACAACATGGCGACCTCGTGGATCCATGCCGCCGTCCGTTTCGATTTCGAATTGCGGCTGGCGGCACCGGCCGAGCTTGCGCCGCCTCCCGATGTCGTGCGTTGGGCGCAGGGCGAAGGCGCAACAATCAAAGTGACCGACGATCCGCTGGGCGCGGTAGACGGCGCGGACTGCGTCGTGACCGATGTCTGGACCTCGATGGGCGATGGCGAGGACGAGGCCTCGGTCAGCCGCCGCCACAACATGCTGCACGCCTACCAGGTCGACACGCGCATGATGGACGCGGCCGGCGACGGCGCGATCTTCATGCACTGCCTGCCCGCGCACCGTGGCGAGGAAGTGACGGCCGATGTGATCGACGGGCCGCAGTCGGTCGTGTGGGACGAGGCCGAGAACCGCATGCACGCGCAGGCCGGTGTGCTGCTGTGGTGCCTCGGATAACGCCCATGGACGACGGACGCCAGATGGAGCGGCAGCCGGAAGGCGGTCCCGTGGACAACCTGATCCAGCCCTTCATGATCGACCAGACGTCGATCCGCGGGCGGCAGGTGCGCCTCGGCAAGGCCATCGATGAAATTCTCGGCGCACATGACTACCCCGAGCCGGTGGCAGCCCTGCTTGGCGAAACTGTGGCGCTGGCCGCGATCCTCGCCGATGCGCTGAAGTTCGACGGCATCTTCACGCTGCAGACCAAGGGCGAGGGGCCGGTGCGTCTGATGGTGGCCGATGTCACCACCGATGGCGCGCTGCGGGGCTATGCCCAGGTCGACACCGAGGCCGTGGCCGCGCTCGGCGACGTCGGCGGGCATCCGGTGCAACGGCTGCTGGGCCCGGGCTATCTCGCCTTCACCGTCGACCAGGGCCCGGACACCGAACGCTATCAGGGCATCGTCGAGCTGGTCGGCGGCACGCTGGTCGAATGCGTGCACCACTATTTCCAGCAATCGCAGCAGTTCGACGCCGCCGTCACGGTGGCGGTGCGCAGGCACGCCGATGGCTGGCGCGCGGGCGGGCTGATGCTGCAGCGTGTGCCCGACGAGGGCGGCGTGATGGCGGCGCGTGCCGGCGTCACCTACGAGCACCGCGACATGGCCGAGCCCGACGACACCTGGGTCAGAGCGTTGACGCTGATGGCGACCGCCTCGCCCGACGAACTGGCCGACCCCGGAATCGCGCCGAACGACCTGCTGTTCCGATTGTTCCACGAGGACGGTGTGCGGGTGTATGAGCCGCAGCCGCTGGCCGCCCGCTGCCGCTGCAGCGCCGACCGGGTCGCGGGCTTTCTCGCGACCATGCCGGACACGGAGCTCGAGGAGTACATGATCGACGGCGAGGTGGAGATCACCTGCGAATTCTGCACGCGAAGCTATCGCTATGACGAGGCGGCGCTGACGGCGCTGAAAGGCAAATAGGCGGCCATACTGCTGCCGGGTTTCACAGGCATCACGCTTCCATGATGCGCGTTCTCACAACCCTCCTGCTTCTTGCCCTGCTGGCGCCGCTGCCGCCGGCGCTGGCGGTGCAGATCGATGCGGGCACGCTCCGCATCGAGTCCGAATACGTCCCGCCGCAGACAAAGCCCAACGTCGAGCATCTGTTCCCGGTCCCGCTTGTGCAGGCCATCGAGGACTGGGGCCGCGCCAGGCTGGTGCCCGCCGGCGGCAAGGGGACGGTCTGGCTCATCATCCGCGACGCGAGCGTCGTCGAGACGCCGCTTAATCCGTCGAGCAGCCTGTTCACCAAGAAGCCGGAGTTCCGTTTCGACGGCAAGATCGCGATCGATATCGAGATCCGCAATGCGGCGGGTGCCGTCGCGGGCCGGGTCAACGCCAGCGTCACGGCGACCCGTGAGTTGCTGCAGGGCGCGAGCGACGCGGACGCCCGACGCCTCTGGACCGAGATGACGAAGGCAATGATCGACGTGCTCGACCGCGAAGCCGAAAAGGCGCTCCGCACCCACGCCGCGCATCTGGTGCGCTAGCAGGCCATGGCCACCCTTTCGGACCATCCCGACTGGCGCTATCTGCTGCGCGAACTCGATCATCTGTACCGGCACCAGTCGGCCGGCGGCAGCGCCGCGATCCGCAGCCACCAGCGGGATGTGCGCACGCGCCTGAACCGTATCGTCGAGGGCAAACCCGCGATTCTGGACGCCGAACCCGCCGAGTTACCGGTCTGCGTCCATCTTGCGCGCGCTGTCGACAACGGCTTGCGGGAGCGCACCGCGCCGGTCGTGCGGGCCATCCGCAATGTGCGGCATCTCCTGCGGTGGCAGTACGGCTATGAAAAACTGCCCCGCGGGCTCAAGCAGAAATATGCCTATACCGAGTTTCTCGGCCCCGACGGGCCGGTCGAGGGCGAGACGCTCATTCTGGGTCTGGTCCTGTTCGCGCCGCGCTGCACCTATCCGGCGCACAGCCATAACGGGATAACGGAATCCTACGTGTGCCTGAGCGGAGCGAGTTCGGAAAACGACGCCGGGGTCTATGCGCCCGGCTCGATGATCTTCAACCCGCCAGGCCAGCAGCACCGCATTACGACCGGGGACTTCGAGCCCTGCCTGTTGTCCTATGCCTGGGTCGGGTCGAAGGACGCGCTCCGGAATCCCATGAAATTCTCGCAGAAGAAACCGGCGCGCTAGGGGTCCGGCGCGTCGCGCCGGCTGCCACCGAGAATGAGCCGTGCGCCGCGGCCGTAGGTCAGCCAGGCCCAGGTCCAGTTCCAGAACACCATCAGCCGGTTCCGGAACCCGATCAGGAACAAGATGTGGACCAGGCCCCAGAACATCCACGCCAACCACCCCTTGAACCGGATCTTTCCGAGATCGGCGATCGCCTTGTTGCGGCCGATGGTCGCGAGCATGCCGGCGTTGCGATAGCGGAACGGACCGGGCGGTGACGTGCCGGCGAGCCGCGCCCGGATGACCCTCGCCGCGTGGGCGCCCTGTTGCTCGGCGACAGGGGCCACGCCGGGCAACGATGTGCCGTCCTGTTCGTAGTGACAGGCGTCGCCGATGCAGAAAATATCCGGATGGTCCGGCAGGGAAAGGTTGGGGGCGACCTCGATCTGGCCGCTGCGCGAGGTCCTGGCATCGAGACCGCCGGGCAGGTTCGCGCGGACGCCGGCGGCCCAGATGACGGTGGCGGCCGGAATCCGGTCGCCGTCTTTCAGCGTAATGCCGCCGCGGTCGATATCGGACACCATCGCGTCCAACCGCACCATCACACCAAGGCCTTCGAGCGCCTTGACCGTGTAGTCCTGCAGCGGTGCCGGGAATCCGGACAGCACGTTGGGTGCGGCCTCGAGCAGCAGGATGCGGGTCTGCGCCGGGTCGATATGGCGGAAATCCCGCGCAAGTGTGCTGCGGGCAAGCTCGGCAATGGCGCCCGCCATCTCGACGCCGGTGGGCCCGCCGCCGATAATGGCGAAGGTCATCAGCTTCGCGCGGGCGTTGGCGTCGGCCGTCATTTCGGCGCGCTCGAAGGCGAGCAGGATGCGCCGGCGGATCAGGCGGGCGTCGGCCAGCGTCTTGAGAGCCGGCGCGTGGGCGGCCCATGTGTCGTTTCCGAAATAGCTGTAGGCAGCACCGGTGGCCAGCACGAGCGTGTCATAGGGGTAGGTGCCGCCGCGGCCGGAAACGGTCCGCGGCGCGGGATCGACCGCGGCGATGTCGTCCATCAGGACGGTGACATTGTCCTGGCCGGTGAAGAGCGCACGGACCGGCTCGGCGATATCGGCAGGCGAGAGGGCCGCGGTCGCGACCTGGTAGAGCAAGGGCTGGAACAGGTGATGGTTCTGGCGGTCGATCAGCGTGATGGCGAGCGGCTTGCCACCGACACGCACGTCCTGCAGCGCCCGGACGGTCTTGAGCCCGCCGAACCCGGCGCCGACCACCACCACCCGGTGCGGGCCCGTGATTTCCGCGCCGTCTACCGCTTCGGCCATACCGGTCCGTCGTGGGCCCAGCCGGCGAGACGATCGAGGAAGTCCTCGCAGGCGGCGATCTGGTCGAGGGCGATGAATTCGTCGGGCTGGTGCGCCTGCTGGATTGAGCCCGGGCCGCAGAGCACGGCCGCGATTCCGGCGTCCTGGAAGATGCCGGCCTCGGATGCGAAGGAGGCGACGGCGGTGCTGTTGGCGCCGGTCAGGAACGTGGCAAGCGCCTCGGCCGGCGAGCCGCGTTCCGGCGACAGCGGCGGCACGGCGGCGTGCAACTCGGTCTCGATGGTGGCGCCGGGAAACCGCGTCCGCATTTCGGGCAGCAGCTCGGTTTCGGCGAACGCCGTCAGGCGGTCGAGGATGTCGGACGCCTGGTCGCCGGGCAGTGGACGGCATTCCCAGCGGAAGCTGCACTGGCGCGGGATGATGTTCACCGCCGTGCCGCCCTCGATCATGCCGATCGAGAGCGTCGTGTAGGGCGGATCGAAATCCGACTGGCGCGGCAACGTGGGCGGCGCCACCCGATAATCCTCGGCCACGCCCCGCAGGAACTCGATGAGGCGGGCCGCCACCATGATCGCGTTGACGCCCCGGTGGGTGTTCGAGCTGTGGGCCTCGAGCCCGGTGACGGTGGTCTCGAAACCGTGGATGCCTTTCTCGGCGACGACGACCTGCATTTCGGTGGGCTCGCCGACGATGACGACGGCGGGCTTTGGCACTTCCCTGGCGATCTGCTCGATCAGGTGGTGGACGCCGAGGCAGCCGACCTCCTCGTCGAACGAGAAGGCGAAATGGATCGGCGCCTGCAGCGGGCGCGACAGGAACACCGGCACCTTGGCCAGTGCTGCCGCGATGAAGCCCTTCATGTCGCAGGTGCCGCGGCCGTACCAGCGGCCATCCTTCTCGATCATCGAGAACGGATCCGACGTCCAGGGCTGTCCGTCGACCGGGACGACATCGGTATGGCCCGACAGCACCACGCCGCCGGTTTCCTCCGGCCCGAGGCTCGCAAACAGGTTGGCCTTGGTGGCGTCTTCGTTGACGCTTCGCAGCACCGGCACGCCGAAGCCCGCGAAATACGCCTCGACATAGTCGATCAGCGCGAGGTTGCTCTTCGACGACGTCGTATCGAAAGCGATGAGGTCGGCCAGGATGTCTTGCGTCGTGCGGGCGGAGGCCACGCGTCACGCCCGCCAGAAGGACGGCACGAACAGCACCAGCACCGTGAAGAGCTCGAGCCGGCCCAGCAGCATGCCAGCGCTTAACATCCATTTCGCGAGATGGGGGAGCGGCTGGAAATTGCCCGACGGCCCGATGATCGGGCCGAGGCCCGGACCGACATTGGCGATCGCGGACCCGGCACCCGAAATGCTGGTCATGAAGTCGAGGCCCAGCATGGCAAGACACAGCGTCAGCAACGCAAAGGCGCCCGCGAACAGGAAGAAGAAGCCCATGACGGAGGCCGACACGGATTCCTCGATCGGGCGGCCGTTGAAGTAGGGAATGAAGACGCCGTTCGGCTGGATCAGCCGTTTGATCTGTACGCGGGCGGTTGTGTAGAGCACCTGGAAGCGGAAGATCTTGATGCCGCAGGAGGTCGATCCCGCGCAGCCGCCGATGAACATGAACATGAAAAACGCGGCCGTCGGGTATTCACCCCAGAGACCGTAGTTCGTGGTCGCGTAGCCGGTGCCGGTGATGATCGAGACGACGTTGAACGAGGCGAGCCGCATCGCGGTCAACGCGTCGTGGCCGTGGCGCTCGACCAGCCACACGCTCATCGAGGTCGCGGCGATCAGGACGATGGCGAGGAACCACCGCACCTGCCCGTCGCTCAGCAGCGCCATCGGCCGCCCGCGCACGGCCTGCAGATAGAGCACGAAGGGCAGCGCGCCGAGGATCATGAAGGCGGTGCCGACCCAGTCGATGGCCGGATTGTTGAAGACGCCGACCGAGCCGTCGGAGGTGGAGTAGCCGCCGGTGGCAATCGTGGTCATCGAGTGGTTGATCGCCTCGAACGGGCTCATCCCGGCAAGCCAGTAGGCAACCGCGCACAGGATCGAAAGTGCGAGATAGGTAAACGCGATGGCGCCGGCGATCTGCGCTGCCCGCGGCATCACCTTGTCGGACTTGTCCGAGCTTTCCATGTGGAAGAGCTGCATGCCGCCGACCTGCAAGACCGGCATGATGGCAACAGCGACGACGATGATGCCGATGCCCCCCATCCATTGCAGCAGCGAGCGCCAGAGCAGGATGCCCGGAGGCGCGTCGTCGAGACCGGTCATGACGGTCGAACCGGTGGTCGTGATCCCCGACATCGACTCGAAGAACGCGTCGGTCAGCGACATCTCGAGGTCGGCGATCAGGAACGGGATCGCGCCGAAGAAGGCGCAGATCAGCCACGACAGCGTCGTGAAGACGAAGGCCTGGCGCACGTTGAGCTTGGTATGCGGCACCCGGTTCATCAGGATCAGCAGGCCGCCGGCGAAAACCGTGAGCAGCAGCGAGACGGCAAACGCCTGCCAGTCCGCGCTGCCGGCCGCGAGATCCGCGATGGCAGGCACCGCCATGACCAGCCCGAAGGCGACCAGAACGATACCGCAGATATACAGAATGGGCCGAAGGTCGAGCACGCGGCCGAAGCTCCGTTCAGATTATGAAATGCCCGCGGAGGCGCGCAGCGCCCGGGTTACGTCAGGCCTCAGAATATCCGCCGCGGCCTGAATCGCACACCATCGACAGGAACTCCTGGCGGGTCGCGGGGTTGGACCGGAAGGCGCCGATCATGTGGCTGGTGGTCATGGTGACGCCCGGCTTGTGGACCCCGCGGCAGGTCATGCACTGATGCGCCGCGCGCAGCACGACCGCGACGCCCTTGGGTTCGAGCACGTTCTGGATGGCGTTGGCGATCTGTGCGGTCATGCGTTCTTGGATCTGCAGGCGCTTGGCATAGGCCTCGATGACGCGGGCGAGCTTGCTGATGCCGACGACGCGGCGGTCGGGCAGATAGGCGACATGGCCGCGGCCGATCACCGGCAGCATGTGGTGCTCGCAATGGGATTCGAACCGGATGTCCCGCAGGATGACCATTTCGTCATAGCCTTCGGTCTCGCTGAAGGTCCGCGTGAGGATCTCTTCGGGGTCGCTGCCATAGCCCGCGAACAGTTCCTCGTAGGCCTTCACGACGCGCTTGGGCGTATCCAGCAATCCTTCGCGGTCGGGGTCTTCGCCGATCCAGTGCAGCAGCGTGCGCACGGCGGCCTCGGCCTCGTCGCGCGACGGCCGCGCGCTGCCGTCGCCGGCGCCATTTGTTTCGGTCTCACGCTTTCCAGGATCGGCGTCTGTCACAGTCATGTTCCTCGGGGTTGAGAATGGGTTGAACGTCTCCGGCCCCTGATTTGCGGGCAGTCTGACGCCGCCGGCGCAATAGGGCAAGTCGTTCAGGAGGGCGAAAACCGGGGCCGTGGTCTAGTGCAGGTTGCCGCCGACGAAGGGTGAGTCGAGCGAGAACGGCGGAATCTCGATGTCGAAATGTTCGCCGCCGGACGTGACCATTTCATAGCTGCCCTGCATGATCCCGGAGGGCGTCGAGAGCGGACAGCCGCTGGTGTACTCGTAGGCCTCGCCGGGCTTCAGGGTCGGCTGCTCGCCGACCACGCCGGCACCGCGGACTTCCTGCACCTGGCCGCGCGCGTCGGTGATGTGCCAATAACGGTTCAGCAGCTGCACCTGCTCACCGCCCCGGTTCTCGATCTGCACGTGATAGGCCCAGACATAGCGCCCGTCGTCCGGCTCCGATTGCTCGTCCAGATAAACGGGCTCGACCTTCACTTCGATCGAACGGGTGGTGGCGGTGTACATGGCAGGTCAGTCTCTTTGGGGGCGGATCTCGTGGCGGGCGGGCGGCGTATTCTATTGCCGGACCGCGCTTTGTCCAGCGCCGCGAGCCGCGCGTTGTCCAGCGCCCCGAAAGGAACGGGCGGCCACGGCGAAGACCGCCGGGCCGCCCGATATATTGGGCCGGATTATCGGGCCGGAACAGTAAGGCCTGCCGCCTGCGTCAGGGCACGATGATCTGGCCGCGGCGGTTCTTCGGATTGCGCACGCCGTCGGCGGTGGGCACGGCGGGTTGCGTCTCGCCGCGGGCGATCGTCTGGATCTGGCGTGACGGGATGCCCTGGCGGGTCAGCGCCCGTTTGATCACGTTTGCACGCCGGGCGGAGAGGCCGAGGTTGTAGGCCTGTGAGCCCGAGCGGTCGGCATGTCCGACGACCGTGATGCGGCCGCCCTGGCGGCGTTTGTGGTCGAGGGCCGCGGCACGGATCGTGCGCCGGCCTTCGGGCTTGATGCGGATGCTGTCGAAGTCGAAGAAAACGAGATAGCCGGCTTCGGTCGGGCCGCGGCCTTCGAGCTGCCCGAGGGCGTCGAGGAAAGCGGCACGGCACACTTCGACCCGCTTGGCGCCGGGGCCGTTGTGTTCGGACGTGCTTTCGACCCAGCAGTCGAAGCTCACCTGGGCGCGGGCGGCAACGCCCGGCAGATTGGCGCGCCCGCCGTCGTCGAGTGCGCGAACAAGGCGTTCGCGATAGTCGACAAACTGCGGCGTGTCGCCGTCTTTCAGCAGGTTCCAGCGGGCGATCAGCTCCGGCTTGACGTTGCCGCCTTCACCGGCCCAGAGGCCCTTGCGGGCGAAGAAGCGCGCGTCGACGAAATCCTTGTCCTCGGCCGCCTTCACATTGGCATAGCGGAGATACCCCTGGGCCAGTCCCTGGTTGAAGGCAGTGCCGCCCTTGATCGGCTGCGCCGTGTCCTCGAGCCACATCAGCGTGGAGAAAAAGGCGTTGCGGCAGATCAGGACGTCGTCTTCCAGCGCGCCCATGCGGACGCGTTCGGCCCAGCAGTCGTATTGCACCTGCGCCCGGGCTGCCAGCGCGGGGGCGACGGCGCGTCCATTGGCATCGAGGGCTGCAATCAGGCGAGAGCGTCCCTCGGACAGTTCGCCGCCGGCGAACGCGCCTTCGGGGGCGACGGCGGTGCCGCCCGCTGCACGCGCGGCCTTGCTCTCGAAATGTGCGCGCCGGAAATGCCCACGGAACTTGGGCGCTTCCTGCTCGATCAGCATCTTGTATTCAACCGCGAGCGCCTCGCCGAAGGTTTCCGGCGGCACACCGGTGACCGCCGGAAGGGCGGCCGGAGGCGGCGCCGTGTTCGGCAGCGTGCCGGCCGGTGGCGGCGGCTGTGTGTATACGGGCGGCGGGTTGACGTTGGTCGTGCGGACGACGCGCGTGCGGGTCACGGGAGGTGCTGGCGGGGGCTGCACTGACGCGCCGCCACTGACCCCGGCCGAGTTGCCGCCGGCCGAACCGCTGACCGTGCCGCCGCCGGCCGAACCACTCGCGGAGCCGTTCGGAACCGGGCCGCCCGGGAACAGCGGTTTCGGGCTTTGCGCCCGCTGCGGAGGTGTGTTGCCTGAGGTCGCCGTGGAAAACGCGCCCGGAGTGCCTGTGCCGGTAACGATGCCGGTCGTGCGGCGATATTTCGATCCCGGCCCGGCGCCGTCCCGGTTGGAACCGCCGGCATCGAGCACAGTGGTCCCGGCCATGCCGGCCCCGACGCGCCGAGGCTCCGACTTCACGGCCCTGGGATTGGCCGCATCCCGGTACATCGACTTGGGCAGCGAAATTCCGACCGATCCGGGCCCCTGCGCGGACGCGGTGCCCGTGGCCGACTGCGCCGCCACGCCGCCGCTGCCGGCAAATGCGAGGCCCATCGCGAGCCCGGCCGCGAGGAACGCAGCGCGTCCCGCGGCTTTGACGGTGGTTCCGGGTCCGGGTGTCATTGTTCCGGTGCCTGTTGCGCGTGTCACGGCGTGTCCCCTGCGTGGAAGTCTCTGGCCGGCCGATCTGCCGGTTTGTCGTCCGCCGGCCGGCATGTGGTGGCGGTCCGGCCCCCTGGCTTCCGCTGCGATCATGCTGAATTTATACCTCAATTCTGCCTCCAACGCACAGGAAAACCCGGGTTTTCATAGTTTCGCAGCAAAAACCCTAGAGCCGCGTGATTAACAAAACCTTTATGGACAATAAAAAACATTACTTTTGTTAAGTTAACTGCTGCCAGATTTGCTTTTTATTTGAGTAATTCTTCAGGTGCTGGCCCTGTTTCTCTGTTTCGATTGACAGGAAATCCCGGCCTGGCACCCCGCGGCGCCCGCGGTGCGTGCTGTCATGCCGACTCCCGTTTGCCGTGTTCAATGCGGAACTGTCGGAGTAAAGTGTCCGTTCATCGACCGAAGCGACCCGGATATGACCGACACTGCCGACGGCAATGGTGAAGCCAAAAGCGAAGCAACACCCGCGCGGCCCTGGCTGCGGTGGATACTGCTGCTCGGGGTTCCGGTGGCGGCCATCGCGGTCGGGCTCGGGGTGTGGCTCTCGGGCGGACGGTTCGTCACCTCCGAGAACGCCTATGTGAAAGCCAACCTGATCGACATCGGCGCGGACGTCTCGGGCCGGGTCGTCTCGGTGGCCGTGACCGACAACCAGCGGGTGGCCAAGGGGGCGATCCTGTTCCGGATCGATTCCGAGCCGTTCGTGCTCGCGGTCGCCAGTGCCGACGCCGAGGTCAAGGCGGCAAAGGCACGGATCCTGTCGCTCAAGGCCGAGTACCGGCAGATCCAGGCCGAGCAGAAAGAGTTCGCAGCACGGCTTGCGTTTCTCCAGGCGCAATTCCAGCGCCAGGCGCAGCTGCTGAAGCGCCGCATCGGCACGGCCGAAAACCACGACCGCGCCTACCGCGAGCTCGAGGCCGGCAAACAGCGGGTGCTGGCGCTCGAACAACGGGCCGAGACGTCGCTCGCGATGCTCGGCGGAGACATCGGCATCCGGCCGGAGTTGCATCCCGAGGTGCTGCACGCGATCGCGGCGCGGGACAAGGCGGCGCTCGATCTCCGCCGCACCCAGGTCTTTGCGCCGGCCGATGGCGTTGTCTCGAAGATGTCGCTGCAGCCGGGTGAGTATGTCGAAGGCGGCAAGCCGGTCTTCAGCCTGGTCGAGATCGACCGGCCGTGGATCGAGATCAATCTCAAGGAAACCCGCACCACCCACGTGTTGCCCGGACAGAAGGCCTGGATCGAGGCCGATGCCTATCCGGGCGTGCGCTGGGAGGCGACCGTCGAGAGCGTGGCGTCGGCGACCGGCGCCGAGTTCGCGCTGCTGCCGCCGCAGAAATCCTCGGGCAACTGGGTCAAGGTTGTGCAGCGGGTGCCGGTGCGGCTCCGCATCATGCCGAACGCCGACGCGCCGCCGCTCCGCGCCGGGCTGACCGTGACCGCGACCATCGACACCGAAAGCCGCCCCCAGCGCGCCAGCGCCGGGCCCTGACGGTGCCGCGGTGACGCAGGAGCCGGCGGCGGCGGTCGACGAAAGCTCGGTCATCCATTCACCGGCGCGGCGCGGAATTGTCACGGTCGCGGTCATGCTCGCGACCACGATCTACGCCCTCGACATCACCATCGTCAGCGTCGCCCTGCCGCACATGCAGGGGAGCTTCTCGGCGACCACCGACGAGATCGCCTGGGTCGCCACCTCCTACATCATCGCGGCCGCCATCATCACGCCGGTGCTGGGGCCGTTCGCGAACCGCATCGGGCGGAAGAAGCTGTTCCTGCTCGGCATCGCCGGGTTCACGTTCTCATCGTTTCTCTGCGGCATCGCGGGCTCGGTCGAGACGGAGGTCGCCGCCCGCATCCTGCAGGGGATCTCGGCCGCCCCCTTCGCGCCGATCTCCCAGGCGGTGATGATCGACATTTTCCCGGTGCAAAAGCGCGGCACGGCCAACGCGATCTGGGGCATGGGGCTGCTCGTCGGCCAGATTCTCGGGCCGACGCTGGGCGGCTGGCTGACCGACGAATTCAGCTGGGCCTGGGTGTTTCTGATCAACGTGCCGATCGGCATCGTCGCCTTCGGGCTGACCTTCTGGTTCCTGCCGGCGCGCGGCGAGCGGAGCTTCCGGCCGTTCGACTGGTTCGGCTATACCGCACTCGCGGTCGGGATCGCAGCCCTCCAGCTGATGCTCGACCGGGGCGATCATCTCGACTGGTTCGCCTCGCCCGAGATCGTGATCGAGGCCGCCGCCGCCGCCCTCGGGTTCTATCTCTTCATGACCCACAGCCTGACCACGAAGTCGCCGTTCATCGCACCGGACATCCTCCGCGACCGCAACGCGCTGACCGGGTTTTTCGTGGTTTTCATATACGGCATGGTGATGTTCCTGCCGGTGGTGCTGACGCCGCTGCTGCTGTTCAACCTCGCGGGCTATCCGATCCTGACCATCGGCCTCCTGATGTCGTCCCGCGGCGTCGGCGCCTTCATCACCATGTATGTCACCGGCCGCATCCAGCATCGCATCGACGTGCGCCCGGTGATGACGATCGGCTTCCTGCTGGCAGGTCTGGGTTCGTGGCTGATGAGCCGCTGGTCGCTCGACGTGGGGCCGTGGGAGGTGCTCTGGACCGGCATGGTGTTCGGGCTCGGCGTCGGGTTCGCCTGGGTGCCGCTGAGCGCGCTGACGCTGTCCACCCTGCCGCCGCACCTTCGCACCGAGGGCACCTCGCTGTTCCATCTCTGGCGCATGATCGGC
>JAJFFI010000010.1 GCA_021776755.1 Alphaproteobacteria bacterium
CGCCTTTCTTGAAGACGTGCTCGCCGGGGAGAGCCAGGCGGGGTTTGAGTAACTGGACCATACGGTCGAGGGTCGCCTGTCCGGTGTCACGGAAAAGCGGCACCTTGCGGATCATCGCCCCGAGGTCCATGCCGAGTTCCAGCGGCGGGCGTTCCTCGACCCGTACGCGGCGGACGCGGATCAGCCGGAGGAGGTCGTCATAGACCTCGCGGCTGATGAGCGAGTCCCGCCATTTGCGGGTGTATTCCGCCTCCTCGACGCGGAGGGCTGCGCGGGCGAGGTACTGCACCTTCAGGGCCGAGGCGAAGGTGGGGTACTGCAGATCGAGTGCTGCGAGCGCTCGCTTGTTGCTCTCGAGCCGGTCGTCGATCAGTTTTCCGAGTTCGCGACCGGTGGCGGCCCCCAGCAGCGGCCGGATCGAGGCGCGGTTGAAGCGTTTGAGCTCACGCACCACAAGGTCGACGATCAGCAGGCGCTCGAACCGGTCGGCAATCTCGCGGGACAGCATCCGGTCGAGGCCGAATTTCCGGTGCATCCAGAGGGCCATACGAAAGCGGCTGTCGATGTCGATCATGCGTCGGGTCGCATCCGTGTACCCGCCGGGCCCGTTGGCCTTGACGCGGTCCATGGTGCGGCCGGCGGCGGCGATCAGGTGCCCGACCATGCGGCGCGAGATCGTGCGGCCGCGGAAATGGCTGATGTAGAGTTCACGCTCGTGCGCGGCGAGGGTCAGCAGGCCCACGGCAAGGCGCTCTTCCGGGCGGATCGGCGCATCGGGCATTTCCTCGTCGGGATCGGCCGGCAGTTCGATCGTCTCGCTGGCGATCACCTGGTCGCGGAGTTCGTCGTCGATGCCGTAGTCCTTGGCAACCTCGCGCACCTGCTCGCGGATGGTTACGTGCGACAACGCCATCACCCGGTCGCGGAGCGCGATCTGGGTCGCCGTCAACTTGTCGAGCCCGAGCAGCGACATCAGCGGACGCAGCGTGGGCGCGCCGATGAAGAGGGTGAAGAACGTGAAGCCCGTGGCGAGCACAATGATGAAATGCTCTTCGGCGGGTTTGAAATACGGGTTTGCCTGGATCGAGAGCGCGAGCGCCAGCGTGACGGCGCCGCGAAGGCCGCCCCAGGCGATGATCGTCTTGTAGCGCGGGCCCACCGGTTGCACGAGGCGCACCGCCGAGAGCAGCGGCAGCAACCCGAACAGCACGATGACACGGGCGACCAGTGCCGCGACCACAACGACGCCGAGAACGCTCAGGTCCGACCAGGCAAGCCCGCGCAGCAACTGCGAGGCTAGCATCGCGGACAGCACGAAGACCATCGCGTTGGCCCAGAACTCGAGCTGTGTCCAAACCGCCGTCAGATGGTCCCAGGCCGCCGGCGTCACCTTGGCGCGCCCGGTGACCGCAAAGGTGAGCGCCGCCGAGACCACCGCGACCACGCCCGAGACGCCGAAATATTCCTGGGCGCCGATGTAGGAAAGATAGGCGAGCACCACGGTCGCCGTGATCTCGGCGACCCCTGAATCGCCGAGCCACGGCAGAACCAGACAGGTCAGCCGCGCAAACACCCAGCCGACCGCGATGCCGCCGGTGAAGTTGATGAGAAAGGACAGCAGCGCGCCTGACACGCTCGGCGGGCCTTCAAATGTGATGAGCCCGAGGATGATCGAGAAAACCGCGATGGCGGCCGCGTCATTGAAAAGCGCTTCGCCCTCGACCAGGATCGAAAGACGGCGCGGCGCTCCGATGTCCCGAAAGATGCCGACAACCGCACCCGGGTCGGTCGAGGAAATGATCGCGCCGAGGAGCAGACACAGCAGCAGGCTGACCTCGTAGACCGCGTTGAGCGCAAAACCCACAACAAGCGTGCAGACGAGCACCGCGACCACGGCGAGCAGAAGCACGGCCGCAAATTCGTCGAGCAGGCGGCGGACATCGATCGTCAGTCCCGCCGTGAACAGCAGCGGCGGTAGGAACAGCAGTAGAAAGCCCTGGGATGTGATGCCGAGGTTGTCGAGACCGTAGAAGACATCTTTCGTCACCCCCTCGCCCGAGGTCGGCGCCACGACGACGAGGGCAACGCCCAGCGCCAGCCCCAGCAAAGCAAGCAGCACCTGGATCGGCAGCGACAGTTTCTTTGCCACCGGCACGAGCAGGCTCACCAGGCCGAGCACGACCATGATCGACAGGACGGTGAGGACGGTCTGGGTCATCTGGATGCAGGCGTGGCCGTAGCTAAACGGGGGCGAGAACAGCGCCTGTTATAGCGGCGATTGCGGCCCGGGTAAGGCCGCGACGTGCCGGATCAGCCGCGGCGGCGGCGCCGGCGGCGTCCCTCCCCGTCCCCGCCGCCGTCCTGCGGCGAGGCACTCCGGGGCGCGGGCAGATCGACGACCTTGGAGAGATTGGGATAGGCGGCGGTTGCGTGCGGGAATGCCATCGCATCGACGAAATGCGCCTGGAACGCCGGTTCGACGGCGGTCTCGACCTTCTGGACATCCTGGACGATGCGCTCGATTTCGTCCCGGGCCGACTGGTTCAGGAGTGCGATCCGCGCACCGGTGCCGGCCGCGTTGCCGGC
>JAJFFI010000091.1 GCA_021776755.1 Alphaproteobacteria bacterium
TATCCGCTGATCAAGGTTGGCAAGCTGACCCTCGACCGCAATCCGACCGATTTCCATACTGAAATCGAGCAGGCGGCGTTCGAGCCCAACAACCTTGTGCCGGGCATCGGCCTCAGCCCCGATAAAATGCTTTTGGGCCGCGGTTTTGCCTATTCTGACGCGCACCGCGCGCGGCTCGGCGTCAATTACCGGCAGATCCCGGTCAACAGGCCGAAATCTCCGGTGCACAGCTACAGCAAGGACGGCGCGATGCGCGTGGAGAATGTGACCGACCCGGTCTATGCGCCAAACTCGAAGGGCGGGCCGAAGGCCGATCCTTCGCTGACCGACGATGCGGGACTTTGGCATGCGGACGGCGACATGGTGCGCCAGGCGTATACCCTTCGTGAGGATGATGACGACTGGGGCCAGGCTGGCATTCTTGTTCGCGACGTGATGGACGACGCGGAACGCGACCGCCTGGTCAGCAACATCGCCGGCCATCTCAAAGCCGGTGTCTCCGAGCCGGTCCTGAAACGGGCGCTGGAATATTGGCGCAATGTCGATCAATCCTTGGGGGATCGAGTCGCCAAAGCAGTGAACGGCTGACGCTGAACCAGGTGAAGTCGGTGAACCGAAGGGCGTGGCGGAGCCTGCTCGGACTGCCGGGTGCGCCCTCCCCTACTCCCACTCGATCGTGCCCGGCGGCTTCGACGTCACGTCGTAGACGACGCGGTTGATGCCGGGAACCTCGTTGATGATGCGGGTGGCGGCGCGGCCGAGGAAGTCGTGGGGGAAGTGGTACCAGTCCGCCGTCATGCCGTCGGTCGAGGTCACGGCGCGGAGCGCGCAGACGAAATCATAGGTGCGCCCGTCACCCATGACGCCCACGGTGCGGACCGGGAGGAGGACGGCGAAGGCCTGCCAGATCTCGTCGTAGAGGCCTGAGCGGCGGATCTCGTCGAGATAGACGGCGTCGGCTTTCCGCAGAATTTCAAGCTTTTCACGGCTGATGCCGCCGGGACAGCGGATCGCCAGCCCCGGGCCGGGGAACGGGTGGCGGGCAATGAAAGCATCGGGCAGGCCCAGTTCGCGGCCCAGCACCCGGACCTCGTCCTTGAAGAGTTCGCGGAGCGGCTCGACAAGTTGCAAGTCCATGTGCTCGGGCAGGCCGCCGACGTTGTGGTGCGATTTGATGGTGACGCTGGGTCCGCCGGTGAAGGAGACGCTTTCGATCACGTCCGGGTAGAGCGTGCCCTGGGCGAGGAAATCGGCGCCGCCGAGCTTTTTCGCCTCCTCGTCGAAGACGTCGATGAAGGCCGAGCCGATGATCTTGCGCTTGGTCTCGGGGTCGTCGACGCCCTCGAGCTGGCCGATGAACATCTCCGCGGCGTCCCGGTGGACGAGCGGGATGTTGTAGTGGTTGCGGAAGAGTTCGACGACTTCCTCGGCCTCATGCAAGCGCATCAGGCCGTGGTCGACGAAGATGCAGGTGAGCTGGTCGCCGATCGCCTCATGGATCAGGACGGCGGCCACCGCCGAGTCGACGCCGCCCGAAAGCCCGCAGATCACCTTGCCGTCGCCGACCTGGGCGCGGATTTTCGCGATTTCCTGGTCGCGGAAGGCCGCCATGGTCCAGTCGCCGGTGCAGCCCGCGATGTTGTGCACGAAATTCCGGAGGATTGCCGCGCCATCCGGGGTGTGGACCACCTCGAGATGGAACTGAACGCCATACAAGTTGCGGTTTTCATTGGCAATCGCGGCAAACGGCGCACCGTCGCTGACAGCCACCGTGCGGAAGCCCTCGGGCAGCCCGGTGACCCGGTCGCCGTGGCTCATCCAGACGGTCGCCTTGCCGCCCCGGGCCCAGACCCCCTCGAACAGCGGGCAATCGTCGGTGATATCGATCTCGGCGCGGCCGAACTCGCGGTGATCGGAGCCCTCGACCCCGCCGCCGAGCTGCGCGCACATCGCCTGCTCGCCATAGCAGATGCCGAGCACCGGCAGGCCCATCTCGTAGACCACCGGATCCGGCAGCGGCGCCTCGGCCTCGATAACCGAGGACGGGCCGCCCGACAGGATGATGGCGCGGGGGCCGAAAGCCTCGATGCGGGCGCGGTCGATGTTGAAGGGATGGATCTCGCAGTAGACGCCAGCCTCGCGAACCCGCCGGGCGATCAACTGGGTCACCTGGGAGCCGAAATCGAGGATCAGAACGCGGTCTGTCATGTAACTCCTGTCCGCAAGGCAGGACGCCTTGCACCGGATTTGAGGCAATATGCACAGAATGCGCACCCCTGCCACCTGAATCTCGCCGCCCCCGTGTGGGATACATCCACTATGGCTGAATTCCGGCGTTTACGCGGAAAATCGGCATTGTGGATAACTCAAATACAAGGGATTTCTTATGACCAATTCAGGGCCAGACCAGCCGGCGGTGCCGCCGGTTTCGGGGGCGAAGATTCGCCTGGCCGGAAAAGTCGTCACCCTCGGCGGGATCATCTTCGGGCTCTCCATCGTGCTCTTCCTGATCCACGACCTGGTGAGCGAACGGGCCCAGCGGCGGGCTGGCGTGGTGCGTGAGATCGCCGCCAAATGGGGTGCGGCACAGGCGCTGACCGGGCCGCTGCTGGTGCTGCCCTATCGAGACACCGTAAAGCTGCCCCCCGACAAGGACGGCAAGGTGCAGGAGCAGGTCGTGACCCGCTTACTGCACGTGCTGCCCGAGGCATTGACGGTGGCAGCCGCCATGCGGGACAGCATCCGGCACATCGGCATCTACGAAGCGGTGGTCTATGACGCGGACATGACGATCCGGGGCAGCATCGCGCCGCCCGATCTCGCGCGGATCGGGATCGAGCCCGGCGACATCAACTGGCAGGACGCCTATCTCGCGATCGGCATGACCGACCTTCGCGGCATCCGGGGCAAGCTCGCGCTGACGCTGGCCGGGACCGCGCTCCCGCTCGAGCCAGGCGCCCGGAGCCGGTACAGCCGCACCGGCATGCATGAGCCGCTCTCCGGGGCGCGGGCGCTATTCGGGCCGGGTGCGGCGGGTTCCGGCAGGGGTTCCGGTGGGGATGCGGGCGGCGCGCGCACGCCGGTCGATTTCGCGCTCGATTTCACGATTTCGGGCACCGGCGGGCTGCGCATCGCGCCGGTCGGGCGCAAGACCGAGGTCGAAATCACATCGACCTGGCCGCATCCGCAGTTCACCGGCGGTTATCTGCCGACCAGCCGCGAGATCAGCGCCGACGGGTTCAGCGCGCGCTGGTTGGTCAACCATGTGGGGCGGAATTATCCGCAATATTGGTATGGCGCTTCAGATACCAATCGCAATCTGGAGCAGGCCATTCATGCGTCGCGGTTTGGCGTGACGCTCTACACGCCGGTCGATCTCTACCACAAGACCGAACGCACGGTGAAATACGGCACCTTGTTTATCCTGTTGATATTCGGAACACTTTTCATCCTTGAGCTTGGCCTGCCGCTGCGCATCAGCGTGGTGGAATACGGTCTCTCCGGGGCGGCGCTGGCGCTTTTCTACCTGATGGTGCTGTCGCTGGCCGAGGTGATCGGCTTCGGCCTCGCCTACGGGGCGGCAAGCCTGATTGCGACCGTGATGGTGACCGCCTATCTTGCCCGGACCCTGGGCTCACGCCTGTTGCTGCTGCTGGTCGGCGGAGTTCAGCTCGGCGTTTACGGGTATCTCTATGTGGTCCTGCAACTCGCTGACCTGGCGCTGCTGGCGGGCACCGCCGGACTGGTGGTGACCCTGGCCATCCTGATGGCGGTGAGCCGGAAAATCGACTGGAACCGGCTCGATTTCATCTCCAGCACCCGGGGCGGGTCCGGCAATGGCGGACGGCCGCGGGACCAAGGGCCAAAACCGGCCCCATCCCCGGCCCAAGCCCAGGCCGCGAGGAGCGCGCGCGGCCTCGATGGCGGCGTCCTCGGTCAGGCGGCGGGCTCCCCTGCCGGTCCTGGCGGTACCCCGGACGCTTCGGGCAAAGACCAGCCGTAACCGGTCTCGTCAAGCTCTATACCCCAGAGCTTTTCGGTGCGCTCGGCAACCACCCGGCCCCCCTGCGCGGCGGAGAAATGCCGCGCAGGGTTGGCCGTGAGCACCCAGATCAGCACCGAGCCATGCCCCTGGGCCGCCAGATCCGCGAAAGCCGCGCGCAGCAAGTCCCGGCCAAGCCCGAACCCGTGGTGGTCGTGGTCGACGTAGAGCAAGTAAACCTCTGAACTATAATTGAAGTTCTGCTTTCGGGCTGGACCGAAGGTGGCAAACCCCACAACCGCGCCGTCTCTTTCGGCCACGAACGCGCGTTCTTCAACCTGCTGGTTGAATACGCTTTCAAACCGCTTCTGGTGGGTATTCTCGCGCATGTCGAGCAGAACCTTGTCGGGCACCAACCCTGCGTAGGCATCCCGCCAGGCAGCCACATAAACCCGGGCCGCGGCGGCGGCATCGCCCGGTGCGGCGAGGCGGACCAGGCCCCGATGCATCGCGCCGGTCACCGGGCACTCACCGGGTACCTGCCGGGATGCGGCCGGGGCGGCGGTGGCCGCGGTAGCGACCGCGC
>JAJFFI010000092.1 GCA_021776755.1 Alphaproteobacteria bacterium
GCCGCCAGTACCGCTGGCTCCGCGAACTGCTCGACGTGCTGGAGCACGCCTCCGGCCCGGACGAGTTTCTCGAACACACCAAGCTCGACATGTTTCACGACCAGGTCTTCTGCTTCTCGCCGAAGGGCGACCTGATCGCCCTGCCGCGGGGGGCGACGCCGGTCGACTTCGCCTACGCCGTGCACTCGGATGTCGGCGACACCTGCGCCGGGGCCAAGATCAACGGCCGGATGATGCCGCTCCGCTCCGAGCTCCAGAACGGCGACCAGGTCGAGATCGTCACCTCGAAGGCGCAGTCGCCGTCACCCGAGTGGGAGCGTTTCGTCAAGACCGGCAAGGCGCGCGCCTGCATCCGGCGCTACATCCGGAACGAGCAGCGCGAGCAGTATGTCGATCTCGGACGGACGATCGTCGAGAAATCCTTCCGCACGGCTAAGCGCGACTACACGGTCAAGGCGCTCGAAGGGGTTCTGAAATCCTTTGCCAAACGGACGCTGGACGACCTTTACACCGCCGTGGGCGAGGGGCTGATCTCGGGCCGCGAAGTCGTGACCCGGCTCCATCCCGATGTCCGGAAGTCCCGGGCGAAGTCGGCAAACGGCGTCACGCCCCGGGTCCGGAAGTCGGCCAAGCCCGGCGCAAACGCGGTCCCGATCGATGGACTGATCCCCGGGCTTGCCGTGCATTATGCGGGGTGCTGCCACCCGGTGCCGGGGGAACGCATCGTGGGCATCGTCACCACCGGCAAGGGCGTCACCATCCACACGATCGACTGCGATTCCCTCGAGAGCTTCCACGAGCAGCCGGAGCGCTGGCTCGACGTCACCTGGCATGCCGAAAGCGCCGCGGACGACATGTACGTCGGCCGCCTGAACGTGATCCTGAACAACGAGCCGGGCAGCCTCGGCGGGCTCACCACCATCATCGGGCGGAACGAAGGCAATATTTCGAACCTCAAGTTCACGCGGCGCGACGCCGATTTCTACGAGATGTTCGTCGATATCGAGGTGCGCGACGTGCGTCACCTGACCGAAATCATGGCGGCCCTCCGGGCGTCGTCGTCGGTCAACTCCGTCCGGCGGGCGCGGAGCTAGGCCGATGTTCATGCGGAAGATCAAGCCTTCCCGGTGGCGGCGGCTCCGGAATCTGCTCTGGCCCGAGATCGGGCTCCGCCGCTGGCTGGTGTATCTTCGCCACCGCATTGCGCGCATTCCCGGCACGCCCTACGCGATCGCCGCGGGAATTGCCTGTGGGGCGGCGGTTTCGATGACCCCCTTCGTCGGCTTGCATTTCCTGATGGCCGCCGCCGTCGCCTGGTTGATCGGCGCAAACGTCGTGGCGGGACTGATCGGCACCGCGGTCGGCAACCCGTGGACCTTTCCCGTGATCTGGGTGTTCATCTTCAACGTCGGCAACTGGATCATGGGCGGCCCGGTCCCGACCGAGGCCAGCGCACCGCATGCCGAAACGTTCTCGGTCATGTTCGGGCATCTGATGGGAGCGCTCCTGCAGCTCGACACGCGCTTTATCCTGAAGAGCGCCTGGCCGCTTGTCCTGCCCATGCTGATCGGCAGCATTCCAACGGGCATTCTGACCTGGGTCGTGTTCTATTTTCCGCTCAAGCGGCTGATCGCGAACCACCAGCACAAACAGGTTGAGCGCCGCATCCGCCGGCGCGAACGCCGCGAGCAGAAAGCCGAGAAACGCGCCGCCCGGGAGGCCGCTGAATGACGACAAGCGTGACCAAGACGCAACTCCGCCTCGGTGTGAACATCGACCATGTGGCGACCATCCGGAATGCGCGGGGCGGCCGGCACCCCGACCCGGTGCGCGCGGCCCGCGCCGCCGCGATCGCCGGTGCGGACGGCATCACCGCGCACCTCCGCGAGGACCGGCGGCACATTTCCGACATCGACATCGACCGGCTCAGCCGCGAGATCGACCTGCCGCTCAATCTCGAGATGGCAGCAACGCCCGAGATGCTTGAGATCGCGCTCCGCCACAAGCCGCACGCGGCCTGCATCGTGCCCGAAAAGCGCGAGGAGCTGACCACCGAGGGCGGCCTCGATGCGGCGGGCCAGACTGAACATCTCCGGCCCTTTGTCGAGGCGCTGACCGATGCCGGCATCCGGGCCTCCCTGTTCATTGACCCGGACCCGATCCAGCTCGAGGCCTCGATCTCGCTCGGCGCGCCGGTGATCGAGCTCCACACCGGGAGCTATGCCGAGCAGAGCAACGAGGCGGGGCTGTTCAGGGAGCTCACCCGCATCGTGAACGCCGCCGCGATGGCCGACGAGCTTGGGCTCGAATGCCATGCCGGACACGGGCTGCGGTTCGACAACGTCGGCGCCATCGCGGCGATCCCGACGATCCGTGAACTCAACATCGGGCATTTCCTGGTGGGCGAGGCGATCTTCGGCGGGCTCGACAGCGCGATCAGCCGGATGCGCGCCCACATGGACGAAGCCCGCGCCCGGAAGTCCGCATGATCATCGGTATCGGTACCGACCTCATCGATATCCGGCGGATCGAGAAAGTGATCGCGCGGCACGGCGCGCGCTTTACCGAGCGGATA
>JAJFFI010000093.1 GCA_021776755.1 Alphaproteobacteria bacterium
TGGCCGCTGACCATGCACTCGGCCTTCTGGGGCATCCTGTTCAACCTTGGTGCTGCCGTGCTTATCTCGGCCGTCACCCAGAACAAGGATGACATGGCCCACAAGATGAAGTTCCACAACTTCCTGTCCGAGCATGCCGGCCTGTCGCCGGAGAAGAAGAAGCTCGTGCCGGCGGCGTGGATTATCACGCTGGTGTGGTTCTTCTTCGGAATCGGCCCGGGCGCTGTGATCGGTAACACGATCTTCGGCGACCCGAACAACTACGACAGCTGGATCTTCGGCATGCCCTCGATCTGGGCGTGGCAGATTCTCTGGTGGATCATCGGCGTCTTCATGATGTGGTTCCTTGCCTACAAGATGGAGATGTCCACGGTTCCGGCCAAGGAGATCGAAGTCCTCGTCGACGATATCGGCGACGTCAAGGAAGGCCAGGCCTAAGGCCCGACTTCAAACCAATCGGGATGGCGGGTTCGCCCGCCGTCCAGACCTCGGGGCCGCTCTTCGGAGCGGCCCCTTTCTTTTGCGTCTTGCCCGAGGTGGTTTCTCAGGAAGCGATTTGATATCAAAGGCTTGAATGACTAAATACATGGCCGCGGTCAGGCGATCCGCAGCTTGTTTCCGGTCCCGATTGGGCTATAGTGCGCCGCAGAAAACGAGGGGGTTTGCGCATGAGTCCGGAGACCAAACTGGTTCTGGAATACCTGATCTGGGTGGTTCTGCTCGCTGCCCTGCTGTTCATCCCTGTCTCGAAACTGATCTGGGTGTTCAGCGTCCGGCGCTTTGAAAAACGCACCAACCGGAAACTCACCGAGGAAGAGCAGCAGGGACAGAAACGCCGCGCCTGGGTGATTGCCTTCATTCTGGTGACGATATTCTCCGTGCTCTTCAACATGAGCCATCTGAGCCTCACGCCCCGCGGCTGACGCGGCGCCTGGTAACTGACAACGGATACGATCAAGATGGAAGACAGCAGCTACACGTTCCTCAAGCGCGCTGCGATTATTCTCGGCGTCGTGGTTCTGGGGTGGCTCGCCTACGACCATTTCATCGACCGCGAGCCGGGCGTGACCTCCTACCTTGAGGGCAACACCGCCTTCAAGGACCGGAAATGGGATCGTGCGCTCGAAAGCTACGACGCCGCGATCCGCCAGAACCCGGGGCTGACCGCCGCTTACATGGCGCGCGGCAATACGCTCCGGATGATGGGGCGGCTCGACGAGGCGCGGCTGGCCTATGAGCAAGCCATTGCGCGCGAGCCTAAATACGGCGGCTACTATGCGCTCCGCGGGATGATCTACGATCTCGAGGGCAAGTACGAGAAGGCGATCGCGGACTACGAAACCTCGCTCAAGCTGGATCCCGAGGTGGCCGAGGGCATGCACTGGCTCGACCGGTTGCTCTATAATATCCAGGAAAAGCCGCCGACCATCGATCAGCGGCTGAACTACCTCAAGGCGCAGATGAAGCTGCCGCCCGAGAAACGCGTGCTCAGCAAGCCCGACATCGACGGCAAGGCCCGTTCGTTCGAGCAGCAGTAGTCTGCGGCGGCGAGGTTCCGCTCAGGACGGCGGCGCTTTCGGCGGTACGCCGAACAGCGGGATGTCGAGCACGTCCACGAACAGCACGCGCAGGAAAAACACCATCGCGATGCAGCCGAAGAACAGCCGCACCCAGTCCTTGTCGCCGTCCGGAGTGCGATAGGTCAGGCCGTGCCAGGCCACACCCGCGGTAACCACCAGAAAGATGACATTCAAGAGGGTGTTGGAACCGTCCATCGCCGGGACTCTCGGGATCGTTTGCAGGGTCCCGGCCGGCCGCCGGAGCGTGACACGCCGGAGCCTAGTAGCAGGGTGGAAGCGTGCAGTGATAAAGCCGCAACGCGTCGACCGCAAGCTCGGCGAGCAGGTAGACCGTCAGACACGCCGTGACCAGATAAAGCGCATAGACGCGCCCCTTGCTGCGGTCCTTGTCGGACGATTCCTTCGGATATATACCGAAGACCTCCGGGTCGACCCCGCCGTCCGACTCCATCCGCAAAACCTGGTCCGTGAAGCGCTTCACCCAGGACGGCACAACCTTTTCGAACATGTACGGAATGTAGTGCGCCTCGATCTGGTCTTCCGAGGCGGTCGCCCCGAACGACCAGTTGTAGGCGATCTGGAAAAGCCGGAACTCGGTGATATCCAGAAGGGCGGCGCTCTCGAGCACGTCGTAGACGTCCTCGGACGTATCGCCTTCGTCGAAATATCGCTTCCGCGGAACCCGGGGTTCCGGAAACTTCGATTTCGGTGAAGGCTCCGTCATGTACTTCTCCGTCCGCCGGTCGGCCCGGCGTATCAGTTGTCGCCGGTACCCACCGCAGTTGGTGTAAAATAGTATCCTTGGGCCGGCTTTATCACAAGCTGGTGTCCCTGCCACCGCCGCGGTGGTCAAATCATGGTGAGGAGCCGAGACCATGAGCGCACAAACCGAAGTCTTCCGGAAGGTTGTCCGCGACTTCATGGTCGGCGGCGCGGTGACCGTCGCGCCGGAGACCAGCTGCAAGAAGACCGTCGCGGCGATTGTCGAGGATGGCGCCACCAGCGCGGTTGTGGTGGACGATGGCGGGAAGCCGATCGGCATCGTCACCGAACAGGACGTGACCCGGCGTCTCGCCTTCAAGGCAGCAGCGGACGCCCCGGTCGAAGATCACATGACCCGCCCGGTCTTCACAATCCAGGAAAGCGAATTTCTCTACACCGCGATTGCCGCCATGCGCCGCCATGGACTCCGCCACATGCCGGTCGTCGGCAGGGATGGT
>JAJFFI010000094.1 GCA_021776755.1 Alphaproteobacteria bacterium
GGCATAGATCGCGGCCTTGGCGTTGAGTGTGTCAAAGACGGTCTCGATCAGCAGCAGATCAACCCCGCCCTCGATCAGCCCCGCTGCCGCCTCGCGGTAGGTGTCGCGGAGTGCGTCGAAGGTGACGTTGCGGTAACCGGGGTTCTCCACATCCGGCGAGATCGAGGCGGTGCGGCTGGTGGGCCCGATGGCGCCCGCGACAAAGCGCGGCTTGTCCGGGGTCTTCGCGGTCGCGGCGTCGGCCGCCGCGCGGGCGAGCTTCGCGCTTTCCAGATTGAGCTCGGGGACCAGCTCCTCCATGCCGTAGTCGGCCTGGGAGATCGCCGTCGAGTTGAAGGTGTTGGTCTCAAGAATGTCGGCGCCGGCGTCGAGGAAGGCCTCGTGGATCTCGCGGATGATGTCGGGCTGGGTCAGAGACAGAAGATCGTTGTTGCCCTTCACGTCCCGGCCCCAGTCCGCAAAGCGGTCGCCGCGGTAATCACCCTCCGAGAGCTTGCGGTCCTGGATCATGGTGCCCATCGCGCCGTCGAGCACGAGGATGCGGTCGCGGGCCGCGGCGGTGAGTTTTTCGGAAACGGTCACAGCTTTGAAATCCTGTCTTTGTCTTCCCGCGCGGCCGGGCGGACGCCAAGCATGTGGCAGATGGCGAGCGTCAGGTCGGCGCGGTTGAGCGTGTAAAAGTGGAAGTGATCGACGCCGACGTCGCGGAGCTCGCGGCACTGCTCGGCGGCCACCGTGGCGGCGACGAGCTTGCGGGTGTCCGGGTCGTCGTCGAGATCGACGAACATGTCCTCAAGCCATTTCGGCACGGCCGCCCCGCACATCCCGGCAAAGCGCTGCACCTGCTTGAAGTTGGTCACGGGGAGACTGCCCGGGATGACCGGCGCGGTAATGCCGGCCTTCCGGACCCGCTCGAGGAAGCGAAGGAACGCTCCGTTGTCGAAGAAAAACTGGGTGATCGCGGCGGTGGCGCCGGCATCGAGCTTGCGCTTGAGGTTGTCGAGATCGGCCTCGGCACTCGCGGCTTCCGGATGGGTCTCGGGATAGCAGGCCGCGAAGATTTCGAAATTCGCCACGTCCCGCAGGCCCCGGATGAGATCGGCGGCGAAGGGATAGCCGCCGGGGTGCGGCGTGTAACCATCGGCGTCCTCGGGCGGATCGCCCCGGAGGGCGACGATATGGCGGACGCCTGCATTCCAGTATTCGCGCGCCACCTCGTCGACCGACTCCCGATCTGCGCCCACGCACGTGAGATGGGCGGCCGGCGTGAGATCGGTCTCGTCCTTCATCCGCTTGACGGTCGTATGGGTGCGCTCACGGGTCGAGCCGCCGGCGCCGTAGGTGACCGACACATATTCGGGGGCCAGCGGTGCGAGGCGCTCGACAGCCGACCACAGGCTCTCGGCCATCTCGTCGCTCTTCGGCGGAAAGAACTCGAAACTCACCTTCGGCGCATTGCGCGCGGCCCGCGAGAAGGCGGAGAACTGTTCAAGTCTGGTGGCAAGTGCGGCACTCATCGGGCGTGTCCTATTGCAGCACGGGCTTGCCGCCGCGGGCGACAGGGGCAGCGGAAAGGTCGACGCCTGCGTCCATGTCGGCGGCCGGACGTTCGGCCGTCCAGAGGGCAACGGTCAGCGGATGACCGGGCAGCTTCCGGACCGCCCCCGCCTCAAGTCCCGATCGCACAAACCAGCGGCTGATATCGGCATCGGAAAACCCGAGACGGCGGTGAGCGTGCTCGGCGCGGAGGTCTTCAACGTCATGGGGCGCGAAGTCGGCAACCACGAGCAGACCGCCGGGGCGCAGCACACGCGCGGCCTCGCGGAGCGCCTCGCCAGGATCCTCGAGGTAGTGCAGGACCTGGTGCGCGGTCACGAGATCGAAGGCGCCCGCGGGCCAGGGCAGCTGATAGAGATCGCCGTGCCGGACCGCGCACTGGCTGAGCCCGGTTCCATCGAGATTGGCACGCGCCACGGCGAGCATCTCGCGGGACTGATCGAGCCCGATCCCGCGCCTGGTATGCGGGGCAAGCAAGGAAAGGATCCGGCCGGTGCCGGTGCCGATATCGAGGTGGTCGCGAATCTCCCGGCCCTCGATCAGGGACAGGATCGCGGCTTCCACTTCCCGGTCATCGACGTAGAGACTGCGGAGCTTGTCCCAATGGTCCGCGTTCTTGCGAAAATAGGCGGACGCCTGCTCGGCGCGCGCGGCGCGGATCGTGTCCAGACGTGCCAAATCGCGCGCCAGGGTTTCATCCGCCTCCGGGATCGAATCGACCAGAACACGGGCAAGCTCGGACATGGGGCCCGCCGCTGCCAGCCGGTAGAACGCGTTGGTGCCCTCGCGGAACCGGTCGAGGAGATCGGCCTCGACGAGAAGCTTCAGATGACGGGAAATGCGCGGCTGGCTTTGGGCCAGGATCTGGGTCAGCTCGGTGACCGTAAGCTCGCTGTGGGCGCAGACCGTGAGCAGACGCAGACGGGTCGGCTCGGCGGCGGCCCGCAATCCCCTCAAAAGATCGTCCATCTGTCTGCTCCCGTGGCCAGATCGTTAGGCGCGGCCGGGCCACCCGTGGCGCGCTTGCTAGATGCGTATATAAAGATATCTTTATATAGTAATCAAGTACAGATTTCGGACCACCCGCCTGCGGGGTGGCGAATTTGCAACGGTTCGAGGGCCAACAGCGAGCAACGGCATCATGCCCCTGTTCTTAATGATTTCCGTGGTAAATGATGCTGTCGGGACTGCCGTGCAGCCGCCGCGATTGATGCTGTGCAACCGTCATGGGCGGCAGTGGAAATTGCGGTACGGTCAGAGGCCCGTGGGGGACGACATCGTGAATTCGGAGGACCTCCCCAAGAGTTGATCGACTGCGGGTGCCTACGGGGCTAGTCTCCAACCGTCAGATCAGGCATAGCCCGCGTGCAAGGATTGCGCAGACCGGCCGGCCCCGGAGTGGCCCGGACGGCGTGACACGAAAATGGGACCGGCACAGATGTACATGACCGCTCGCTTCACTTCCGACTGGGTAACTTCCGGATCCTTTGGCGCCGGCGCTCGCTTGCGCAAACTGGCCCTGGTCTTTCTCGCGCTTTTTCTCGTGGCCGGGCTCGCCTCGGGCTGCGCGTCCCGTTCGCAGCAGTCCGCGCAGGGTCAGGTGGCGGCGCTCGATCCCGACGATCCCTGGGAAGCGACCAACCGCGACATTCTCGATTTCAATCTGTGGGTCAACGACAACCTCGGCCGTCCGGTGTTCAATACCTACAAGGCCGTGGTACCGCCGTTCGGCCGCGACAGCATCGACAACTTCGTCACCAACTTCAACGAGCCGGTCAACATGATCAACGCGCTGTTGCAGTGGAACGGCGGGCGGGCGGCGGAGTCCCTGATGCGGCTCCTGGTCAACTCGACGCTCGGCTTCGGCGGGTTCTTCGATGTTGCCGGTCAGTATGGCCTTGCCGAGCGGCCGGAAGACTTTGGCCAGACGCTCGCGGTCTGGGGCGTCGAGCCGGGCTACTTCCTGATGGTGCCGCTGCTCGGCCCCTCGAACTTCCGGGATCTCGGCGGCGAGGTTGCCGACAATTTCATGAATCCGATTTCCTACTTTTTCCCGGATCCGGGCAACATCGTGAAATCGGTCGTCGGCGCCATCGACGGGCAGTCCCGCGCGCAGCCCCAGCTTGACGAGCTTCGCAAGAGTTCCGTCGACCTCTATGCCGCGATCAAGAGCCTCTACCGGCAGAACCGCGACGCGGCGATCCGCAACACCGACGACGCCGGCGCGGTCAAGATTCCGGTCTTCACGGAATAACGCTTCCGGTACGACGCTGAGCGGATTCACGGCATGTTGTGGCCGCGCAGTCGCAGTTTCGCCGTTTTTACCCGCTCTCATCCGGGCCAGAATCGGTAATTCATCCTGTTACGTCCACCCAAGGGAATTCGATACATGCTGACACGCAGGCTCCTTATTGCCAGCGCCGCCGCCACACTTGGCGTCATCGCCATGATGGCCGGCCCGGCCACCGCCGCGCCGGATCCGGAAAAAGCCAAGAGCTTCATGCAGTCAATGGCCGACCGGGCCGTTGACGCAATCAAGAATGCCAGCAGCGAAGCCGACAAGCAGGAAAAGCTGCGGGCGATCCTGCGTGACGGATTCGACATGAACACGCTCGGTAAGTTCG
>JAJFFI010000095.1 GCA_021776755.1 Alphaproteobacteria bacterium
CATCGGCGTGCAGCAGGGTGAGGTCGTTCAGGAGATCCGCCCCGGCCCGCGGCATTCCCTCCGGCCATAACGCCGGACTGCAGAGCGGTGACATATGGATGGGCATCAACAGTTCCGCCTCCAGCCCCTGCCATTTTCCCAGCCCGGTGCGGACACCGACATCGATATCGTTGCCCTCGAAATCCGCGAGGTCGAGGGAGGTTTGCAGCTCCACCTCGATCGCCGGAAATGCGTCGCGAAACCGCCGCAACCGGGGCACCAGCCACTTGTTGGCAAACGACGGAGTGGTCGCGACCTTCAGGCCGGGCTTTGCCCTTGGCCGCCTGAGCAGGCCCAAGGCTGTCGAGATATTGTCGAATGATGTTTCGAGCACCGGCAGCAGGGCCTCGCCCGGACCGGTCAGCGCGACTGCGCGGTTCTTGCGGACAAAGAGTTTCACGCCCAGGGCTTTTTCGAGCCCGATCACATGATGGCTGATTGTCGAGTGCGAGACGTTCAGTTCGTCAGCCGCCCTGCTGAAACTCGACAGCCGTGCTGCCGCCTCGAAGGCGCGCAACGCATTGAGCTGGACTCCAAACCGGCGCATGAAATCTTACCTGTTCAATTTTTCAACATATCCTGTTCAATCTTTGTGATTGCCGCAAGCGCCAAATCCACCTCACTGTCAGTTACTCATCATGCCGCTCCGGCATTCGAACCTCGTCTGGAGAAAATGGCTGGCGGGAAAGGATTGGAATATGGCGCGCAGCAATGGAACGATATTCGCCGCTGACAGATATTGCAGGACGCGGTCGCCCATCGAGGAGGCCGAGGTCTTGCCACCCGACGTCTATACCTCTCGTGACTGGTACGAGCGGGAGGTCGAAACGATTTTCATGAAGAGCTGGCTGGTTGCCACGCGGGTCGAGGAAATCCCGAAGCCTGGCGACTATGTCCGGCTCGACATCGTTGGCGTGCCGTTGCTGATCCTGCGCGATCGCAAGGGCGTCGTCCGGGCAGTCTCGGCGTCCTGCCGTCACCGCGGCTCGGAACTCGCGACCGGAACCGGCAACTGCATGACCTTGGTGTGTCCCTACCACGCCTGGACCTATTCGCTGGAAGGCGAGCTGAAGCACGCGCCGTCCATGGAGGGCGCGAAAGACTTTAGGAAGTCGGATTACAACCTGCCGACCGTGCGCGCCGAAACCTGGGGCGGTTTCGTCTTCATCAACTTCGACGACGACGCGCCGCCGCTGCTCGAGACGCTGGGCGATCTGCCGGACCGGCTCTCGAGCTACGCGCTCGAGGACATGAAGGTCACGCGGAAATGGGAAAACCGGTTCAATGCGAACTGGAAGATCTGGGTCGAGAACTCGCGCGAGGGCTATCACGTGGGCGTCGTCCACAAGCCGTCCCTCGACCGCTTCTATCCGGGCGCCCGGGTGACCCCGTTCGAAGCGGCGGGCGTTCCCGGTATCTACGCCATCAACACCAGCGACAACGAGAACGGTCTATACGTGCCCCGCAACAGGACCCTGCCCTTCGTCGAGGGGCTGTCGGCGGAGGACCAGGAGCGTACGCACTTCCTGATTTTCTATCCGCATCTCCTGATGAACGTGCCGCCCGACCGGATCACGTTTCACCAGTATTTCCCCGAAGGTCCGGAATGGACGCGGATCGTCACCTGGTGCTGCTTTCCGCAATCGACCATCGAGCGCGAGGACTTCGAGCGCGAGGCTGAGGAAAAATACTATCCGTCGATGGTCCAGTTCATCGACGAGGACAAAGGCATCTGCGAGGTCGTGCACCGCGGCATCGGACGCCTGACAACACCCGGCCGATATTCGCCAAGCCAGGAAAAGACGGTGTATGAATTCGCCAACTATGTGCTCGATCACGTGATCGGCCCACCGGCCTGAGCACGGGTGCCGCCAAAACCAGGAGAAACGATCTTGCCGCGACAGAACATCAAGGTGCCCAACATCGGCGAGCCCGCCGATCCGCGCGTCGGATCGCAATGCATCCGCAAGGGCAACTGGATCTTTATCTCGGGCCAGATCGCCTATGACGACGGCAAGCTCGTCGGCAAGGGCGACCCGCTGGAGCAGTGCCGGCAGACGTTTCGCAATATTGCGGCATTCGTCGAGGCCGCTGGCGGGACGATGGACGACGTGGCCTCGCTCAACATTTTCCTGAGCGATATCCGGTTCCGCGAGGCGGCCATCGAAGCGCGCGCGGAATTTTTCGAGGCTCCCGGGCCCAGCGCGACCGTGGTCGGGGGCGCGGATTTCGCCTTCGAGGATCTCCTCGTCGAGATCAGCGCAATCGCGGTCCTGGAATAGCGGCGGCGATGGTGCCGGAGAACCGGATCGGCAAGGTACAGACCGTTCTCGGCGTCGTGGACGCCGGCGACCTCGGTGTCACGCTCGCCCACGACCACGTCCTGATCGACGGCAGCTTCATGTATGTGGAGCCCGAAGCGACCGATCAGAAGGCGCTGGCGCATGAGAAGATCACGCTGCAGAACCGCGGCTGGGTCGGCTATCATTGGACCTCCAGTCTCGACAATGTCGAACTTCGCGACGAAGACCTTGCGGTCAGCGAACTGAAGCGGTTCGTCGCGGCCGGCGGTCGGACTATTGTCGATCCCACCAACGTCGGCCTCGGGCGCGACGCGGAGGCATTGGTCCGCGTCGCCGGGCTGACCGGCATGCACATCGTCATGGGCGCGGGCTACTACATCGGCTCGACCCACCCTGACGACATGGGCGCAAAGTCCGAGGACGCCATCACCGAAGAGATCATCCGCGACATCGACGTGGGCGTTGACGGAACCGGGGTCCGCGCGGGACTGATCGGCGAGATCGGGTGTACCTACCCGTGGTGGGAGCACGAGAAGAAAAGCCTTCGTGCTGCAACCGAGGCGCAGAAGCAGACCGGTGCGCCCCTGATGGTGCATCCCGGCCGCGATCGGAAGTCGCCTGAGGAAATCGTGCAGGAGGTCGACAAGGCCGGCGGCGATCTCTCGCGCACGATCGTCTGCCACATAGATCGGACCTGCATCGAACGCGCCTGGCTGACGGACATGGCCGAGAGCGGCTGCTATCTCGAATACGATCTCTTCGGCAATGAGAGCTCCTTCTATCCGCCCAATCCGGATGTCGACATGCCCTCGGATTCCCAGCGGATGGATGTGATCCTGTGGCACTTCGAAAATGGCTTCGAGAAGCAGGTGCTGCTTTCCCATGATGTCGCGACCAAGCACCGGCTCCACGCCTACGGCGGGCTCGGCTACGATCACCTGATCACCAACGTCGTGCCGCGGTTGCGCGCCCGGGGCCTGAGCGAGGCGCAGGTCAATACGCTGATCGTCGACAACCCGGCCCGCATCTACGCCTTCGCATGAGGGACGGCGGCAAACCTCTGCACCTGCACATCGAGAACGTCTCGCGGCTCGGCGACGTCTTCGAGGTTACGCCCGAGCGGCTTGATGCGGCCCGGGACCGGCACCCGGACGTTGCCTCGAAATTGAAGGTGACGGTCGGCCGCGACGGCGACATTTACGCTGACGCCATGAAAACCGCGGAAGTGCTGTTTGGCTGGCAGTTCGAGCGCGAAGCATTGGGGCGCCTCGCACCGGCGTTGCGTCTGATCCAGGTCCAGGGCGCGGGCATCAATCATCTCTTGCCGCTCGACTGGTTGCCTCCCGGCGTCGTGCTGACCAACAGCAGCGGCGCGCATGGACGGAGGGCGAGCGAATATCTCATCATGGCGGTTCTCGCGCTCAACAACGGTCTGCCGCATCTGGTGACCAGCCAGCAGAAATCGCGCTGGGCGCCGGTGACCAACACCTCGATCGCCGGGAAGACGCTGCTGATTTTCGGGGTTGGTCACGTCGGCGGCGATACGGCAAGGCTCGCAAAGGTGTTCGGGCTCCGGGTCCTCGGAGTCCGCCGCACGGGCGAGCCGCACGGCGACGTCGACGAAATGTACCGCCCGGAGGATCTGCCCGACCTGTTGCCGCGCGCCGACTTCATCATCAACACCGCCCCCCACACACCATCGACCAACCGCGTCTTCGGGGCCGCCGAGTTCGCGCGCATGAAGGACGGTGCGGGGTTCGTGAACTACAGCCGGGCCCAGCTCGTCGATTACGAGGCGCTCCGGGCCGAGCTGGACTCCGGCCGGATCAGCGCGGTCGTCGATGTCTTCGACGAAGAGCCGTTGCCATCCGCCTCACCGCTCTGGCAGACACCGAACCTGATCATCACGCCGCATTGCTCGTCGAACGATCCGGTCAATCATGCGCCCCGCAGTCTTGACCTGCTGTTTGAAAATATCGGCCGGTTGCTGCGGGACGAGCCGCTGGAAAACGTCGTCGATCCCTCTGAGCAATATTAGGGCGAGCAATTCTAGGGCTTGCCGATCCGTGCCGTCATCGCAGCCCCGCGGCCCCGCCGGCGTCCGGGATCGGCCGAATGCTCGAGCAGCGCCTCGATCAGCACCTGGGCCGCCGGCGACAATGTCCGCCGGGAGCGCGTGATGATGTTGAGCTCCCGCTGCTCGCCGACCCCCGCCAGCGGGACGAAACAGACCGACGGGTGATCGGCCGGCACCGCGAGCTCGGGCAAGATCGTGACCCCGATCCCGGCCTCGATCAGTGCGATCAGCGAGGTCGTGTTCCGCACCATCAACCGCGAGTCCTCCAGAATGTACTGAATGGGCGACGCTGAAATGCGCGCGCAGAGGCCGTTGCTGATGAAGGCCTGCGACTGCAGGTCGCGGAACGTCACCGCCCGATGCATCGAGGCGAACTTGTGATCCTTGCGGCACACGACGCCGAAGGAATCGCGCAGCAACGGGAGGCTGGCGATCTCGGCCCGGGGGCCGGGCATGCTGGCGACGCCGACATCGACCTGCTCGAGCTCGACCATCTGGCGCACGTTCTCGGAGTCCGTGTCGATGATATCGAGGCTCACATCCGGCCACTTCTCGCCGAACTGCCGCAGTACGCCGGGCAGCGCCTGGGAGGCAAAGGACGGCACGCAGGCGAGACTGATGTGGCCGATCTCGTTGCTGGCGAACCGCTCGATCGAGCCGACGGTGCGCTGGAAATGCGAGACCTCGCGCCGCGCCTGCTCGAGCACGAAGGCGCCGAGCGAGGTGAGCTTCGATTTGCGGTCGCCTTCGAACAGCGGGCGG
>JAJFFI010000096.1 GCA_021776755.1 Alphaproteobacteria bacterium
CATGGTGCTGCTTTCAGATATCGACGGCCTCTACAACCGCGACCCTGGACTGGATCCGGACGCGAAACTGATTCCCGTGGTCGAAGCGCTGACGCCGGAGATCGAGGCGATGGCCGGTGCGCCGCGTCCGGGCGACAGCTCCGGTGGCATGGTCACCAAGTTGCAGGCGGCCCGCATTGCCTATGGCGCGGGCTGCCGCATGGTGATCGCCGACGGGCGGCGCCTGAACCCGCTCGCCGCGCTCGCGGCCCAGCCGGACGGCGGGCGCTGCACCTGGTTCCTGCCGCCGGCCGAGCCGCTCGCGGCCCGCAAGCGCTGGATCGCCGGCAGTATCAATCCGCTGGGCACGCTGGTGCTGGATGCGGGGGCGGTCCGCGCCCTTGGCCGGGGCAACAGCCTGCTGCCCGCCGGCATCGCGGCGGTGGAGGGAGCGTTCGAGCGCGGCGACCTGGTGCTGTTGCGCGGCCCCGACGGGGCGGGCGTGGGGCGCGGGCTCGCCGGCTACTCGTCGCGCGACGCCGATCTCATCAAGGGCCACAAGAGCAGCGACATCGAAGCGCGCCTCGGCTACCGGGGCCGCGACGAAATGATCCACCGCGACGACCTGGTCATCGACTAGCGCGCTTCAGCGCACATCCGTGCCGGCGTCTTCCTTGAGCTCGGCAGCTTCCTCGCGGTCTGCCGCGTTGGCATCGTCTGGCGTCTCGGCCTCCGACTCCGCATTTTTGGAATATTCGATATCGAAACGGACCGGGAAATGGTCGGAGCCGAATCGCTCGAGCCGTCGCACCGAAACAATGCGGAAGTCCGGGCTGTGGAACAGGTGATCTAGCGGCCAGCGCAGAAACCAGTGCTTTGCGTGAAAGGTCGAAAAGAGCCCGCGGCCGATCCGCGGGTCGAGCAGGCCGCTGAGGCGCTGGAAGCGGATCGTGGTGCGCGACCAGGCGACGTCGTTCAGGTCTCCGAGAACGATCACCGGCCGTTCGAGCGCTGCGGCGGCCTCGCCCACCGCAACCAGTTCGGCGTCCCGGTCGACCGTCGACGACGTGGCCGCGGGCGGCTCCGGATGAATTGCGAAGAACCGCGTCACGGGGCCATCCGTCAAGGCGATGTCGGCGAAGATCGACGGGATATCGTCGCTGACCCGGCACCCGACTTCGACCGACTCCCTGGGAAGCCGCGACCAGAACATCATGCCGTAGAGGTTGTCGTCGATGTGATCCGCGCGGTGCGGCCAGCCGTCCTCGATTTCGGCAAGCGCATCGGCCCAGCCCTGATCGGTTTCCATGAAGAGGCAGATGTCGGCCCCTTCGCGGGTCACGATCTGCTTCAGCGCCGCGTAGTTGCGGTTCGTTTGCAGGACATTCGCCACCAGAATTGAAACCGAGGCCTCGGCAGGCCCGGTTTGCCGGGCATCCGGAGACTGCCGCTTCCACACCCGGGTGTAGGGCAGGATCTGGGCGGCCTGTACGCCGGCGGCGGCAAGCGCGAGCGCGGTCCAGCCCCAGCCCCAGGCCGTGTCGAGCCCGGCGACCTGCCAGAGCCAGGGCAGCACTGCCGCCGCTGCGAGGCAAAGGGCAGCGATCTGCAGGCGCGCGAAATCGAACACCCGCGCGAACCCGTGCGCGACGGGAAGAAAGGACAGGGCCGTCGCCGTCGCCAGCAGTGCGATCGACCCGGCCAGGATCCAGCAAATGATTTCCAGGAGCGGCCTCTTTCGTTAGGTCTCGGCTCCAGACCTACACCGGCCCGGCGCGATTGGGTATTGCCTCGGTTAGGCATCACCGCAATATTCGCCGCTATGTGGAGAACCCGATCATGACCGACGCAGGTGCTGCCAGGCTGCCCGGCGAGAACGAGAGCGGCATCGAGCGAGAGATGCGCGCGCTTGGTGCGGCCGCCCGTGCGGCGGCGCGCGAACTTGCCCGCACGCCCGCGGACGCAAAGATCGAGGCGCTCAACGCGGCGGCAACAGAACTCCGCCGCACGTCCGGCGACATCGTGGCCGCAAACACCCGCGACATGATGGCCGCCGAAGACAAGGACCTGTCGGAAGCGATGCTCGACCGGCTGCTGCTCACCCCGGAGCGCATCGAGGCGATGGCGGTGGGGCTCGACGAGATTGCCCGGTTACCCGACCCGGTCGGCGAGGTGATCGCCGAATGGGACCGCCCGAACGGCATGAAGATCAGCCGCGTGCGAACGCCCATCGGGGTGATCGGGATCATCTATGAGTCGCGCCCCAACGTCACCGCGGATGCCGGCGGGCTCTGCCTGAAGGCGGGGAACGCCGCGATCCTGCGGTGCGGGTCCGAGAGTTTCCATTCCTCGCGCGCCATCGCCGACGCCCTCCGCGCCGGGCTCAAGTCAGCGGGGCTTCCCGAGGCGGCGATCCAGCTGGTGCCGACGACCAATCGCGCCGCTGTCGGCGCGCTGCTGGCGATGCACGAGTTTGTCGACGTGATCGTGCCGCGGGGCGGGCGCGGGTTGATCGAGCGAGTGCAGCGCGAGGCGCGCATGCCGGTCTTCGCGCACCTTGAAGGGCTCTGTCATGTCTATGTGCATGGCGCGGCGGACCCGGCGATGGCGCGGAGCATCGTGCTGAACGCCAAGATGCGGCGCACCGGAATTTGCGGCGCGGCCGAGACCTTGCTGATCGACCGGGCAGCGCTTGGACAGTTGAAAGGCATCGTCGACGATCTGGTCGAAGCTGGTTGCGAACTGCGGGGCGATGCGGCGGCGCGCGAAGCCGATGCCCGCATCGAGTCTGCCACCGAAGACGACTGGACCACCGAATATCTCGACGCCATCCTGTCGGTGCGGGTGGTGGACGGCATTGACGCGGCGATGGAGCACATCGCGCAGTACGGCTCGGACCACACCGAGGCGATCGTCACCGAAGACGCCGAGGCCGCCGAGCGGTTCCTCAACGAGGTCGACAGCGGCATCCTGCTCTGGAATGCCTCGACCCAGTTTGCCGACGGCGGCGAGTTCGGGATGGGTGCCGAGATCGGCATCTCCACCGGCAAGATGCATGCCCGCGGCCCGGTCGGCGCCGAGCAGCTCACCAGCTTCAAATACCAGATCCGCGGCACCGGCCAGACCCGGCCCTGAGGCGCCCGCATCCGCGAGCCTCGAAGGGCAAAGCCTCATCCGTGAAATTGCCCCCAATAAAAAACGGGACCCCCGAAGGAGCCCCGTCTGGAAAAATGCCGGCCGGCGGTTGTGCTTGGCTTAGTTGCCGAACGGATTTTTCCAAATATGCACGCCATCGAACAGCTGCCCGTTGAAGAGCGCGTCCGTGGGGATGGCGATGTTGATGGTGGCGGTTTCGGTGCCGGGATTGCTGTCACCGAAAATTTCGCCATGCGACTGGTGGTGGAAATCGAACGAGACACGGCTGCCGTTCTCGAAGCGATAGCCCAGCGCCACGCCCGAACGCAGCGTCGTGATCGAGCCCAGGTTCTTGCCGTCACCCGGTTCGATGAAGGCGATGTTGACGTCGGTCGACACCACGAAATGCTTGCCGAAGTTCACGTCGTGGCGGAGGCCGATGTAGCCGCCGGCCGCACCATCGGTGGTGCCGAGGAAGCCGATCTGCGGCCGGAACCGGTAGAACGTCCAGGGGAACCAGAATTCGCCGCCGAACAGTGCGGCGCGGTTCTCGTTGTCGACCACGTCGAACATGCCGGCGCGCCCGACGAGGAATTCCCGCGTCGCGTCCGGCTGCTCCGGATTTTCATAAATGCCCCAGGCCAGTGCGGCGAGGCCGCCGATGGCGATGCCGGTGACGGCCGGATCGGCCTTGGCCGGGCCAGGTGCCTGCATCACACCGATGGCGAGCGCCAGACCGGTGAGTGCGCCGAATACTTTCTGTCTCATGCGAGACCCCCTTTTTTTCTCTCCGCACCTATATGGCACGGTCTTTGGCCGGACCCTGCAGGTTCCGGACGTTGCCAGACTTTAGTCGCGCGGGGGGCCATTTCCAAGGCTCTTTTGCGCCGGAATGCGCGCGCGGCGCCCGGGTGTTGCATCCCTGCATGGCCTCGGGGTCTTATCACGCGATGACCGAGACGCCCCCGCCCACATTTTCCCGCCCAGACCGGCCCGGGGCCCCGCCGTTTCGGCTTTGGCGGGCGGGGTTTGCCGTGCTGTTGCTGGCAGGAGCGGTTCTGGTGGCCGTGCCTTCGCTGGATCTGGTGGTTTCCGGCTGGTTTCATGTGCCCGGAGAGAGCTTTCCCGCAAACCACGCCTCGGCCTATCACCGGGCCATCCGTCTTGCTGTGAAAATCATTGCGATCGGCTGGGTCCTATTCGCGGTAACGGGTGTGGTGATGGCAAAGGTGCGGCAGCGCGGCTGGTTCGGGTTTCCCACGGCGGTTTTCGTCTATTTGCTGGGGGTGATGGCGCTGGGGCCGGGGCTGGTCGTGAATGAGGTTCTGAAGAATCATTGGGATCGCGCCCGCCCGTCCCAGATCGAGGACTTCGGGGGCGCCCGGAAATTTACCCGTGCCATCGTGATCGCCGATCAATGCTCGCGCAATTGCGCCTTCGTGTCGGGCGATGCCTCGGTGGGGTTCTTGCTGACCGCCTACGGGTTTGCGGCCGCAAGTGCGGCGGGCGGCCGGCGGCGGCGTCTCGCCCATGCGGGGTTTGCGGCGGGCAGCATCGCCGGCGCGTGGCTCGGCTTCACCCGCATCGCCCAGGGCGGGCATTTCCTGTCCGACATCGTTTTTGCCGGCATCGTCACGATCGGGCTTGCCTGGCTGCTATCGTTCACCCTGTCGTGGCTGGGCCGTTTGCTTCGGGACCCTCAGGTGCGCGACCCGTAGCTCCGGGCGTGCGACAACCTTCAGTTCACGGTTCGAGACCGTTCGGATCAATTGCAGGCAATTCGGCGATGAGCGAAAGCGCTCCAGGGTTTGGCATCACGTACTTCACCGTCCCGCGGGCGTTCGCGGGTGAGGATGCGGTCGTGCAGACCAATGCGCTGGCCTCCTGGGCGCGGAATA
>JAJFFI010000097.1 GCA_021776755.1 Alphaproteobacteria bacterium
TATCTGGCCGAGCACGTGCTCGGTCTCCCCCGGAGCTACTGAGCCCATGAGGCGCGCGTGAACCTGAGCCTGCGCCAGCGCCTGGAGTATTGCTCGCATCTCGGCAAGGCGGTCTTCCGCCACCGGATACCGTTCTACGATGTGGTCCTGGCGGCCGAGGTGGGGCGCGGCGATATCATCCTCGATATCGGGGCCAATGCCGGGCAGTTTGCCAAGGCCTTCGCAGCGCTCGCGCCCGAAGGTCAGGTTCACGCCTTCGAGCCGGGCCTCTACGCGCGCCAGATGCTGAAAAAGGTTGTGCGCTGGCGGCGGCTCGCCAATGTCACCGTGCTGCCGTTCGGCCTCGCTGCCGAAGACGGGGCGGCGGTTCTTGAAATGCCGGTCAAATACACCGGCGCGCTCAGGTTCTCGCTGTCCCACGTGCGGTCCGGCGGTACTGACAGCGCGCGGGCCGGCAACGTCGTAACCGAGAAAATCGAACTCAGGACCGTCGACGGATACGTTCGGGACGCGGGGTTGCCGCGGGTCGATTTCATCAAATGCGATGTCGAGGGCTTCGAGCATGAAGTGCTCCGGGGCGCAGTCGAGACCATCGAGCGCGAGCGGCCGAAAATCCTTCTCGAAGTGGTCGATGCCAGCCTGGCGCGTGCCGGAGCCACGGGCTCGGATATCTGGAACTTTCTTGTCCGTGACCGTGGATATCGGGCGCATCCGCTGCGCGCGGACGGGCTCGATCCGCCGGCGCCGGCATTCGAACGGAACTGGGATTACCTGTTACTTCCGGGCGCGCCCCCGGCCGAAAGCTGACAGAATAGCGATTTTGCCGCATCCTTGGGGCAACTGCCTTTACGGAAACGGAACGCGCGGGCGTTCCCGTTGCCGCTGTGACGGAGGACACTGCGCGCGGCGAGTTGGCTTGGCTAGGGTACGCCACACGCTGCGAGCAGGGGTCCCCAGGTCGGGAACCGCCGCAGCGAAACTTTTTCAAGAGGTCTGAAGACGTTGGCGACAGTTCATCACGCTCTTCCCCGCGGTTTCAAGCTGCACGAATACCAGGTCGAGTCCGTCCTCGGCGATGGCGGTTTCGGCATCACCTATCTCGCGCGCGATATCAACCTCGGCAAGTTGGTCGCGGTGAAAGAGTACCTGCCGTCCGACCTCGCCATCCGTCACGGCCAGTCCGAAGTCCTGCCGAAGTCGCAGTCCTCCGAAGACGACTTCCTCTGGGGCCTGAAGGCGTTCCTGCAGGAAGCCCAGACCCTGGCGCATTTCGAGCATCCCAACATCGTGCCGGTGCTCCGCTTCTTCGAGGCCAACGGTACCGCCTACATCGTGATGGCCTTCCAGGAGGGCGAGAGCCTCTATGAGCTGATGGACCGGCTCGGCACGCTCGACCAGACGACGATCGAGGCGGTGATCTTTCCGCTGCTGGACGGGCTCGATGAGGTTCACAAGCTCGGTTTTCTGCACCGCGACATCAAGCCCGAGAACATCTACATCCGCTCCGACGGCACTCCGGTGCTGCTCGACTTCGGGGCTGCCCGTCAGGCGCTCGGCAACCGCACGCGCTCGCTGACCAGCATCGTCACGCGGGGCTTTGCGCCGTTCGAGCAGTACACGAGCACCGGCAAGCAGGGCCCCTGGAGCGACGTCTATGCGATGGGCGCGGTCATGTACAACGCGGTGACCGGCCGCCCGCCCGCCGACGCCCCGGATCGCATGGATCGCGACCGCATGCTGCCCGCCGTCGACGCCGGGCGCGGGCGTTACGAACCCGCGTTCCTCGAAGCCATCGACGCGGCGCTGATCATGCGCTCGACCGAACGCCCGCAGACTGTCGACGAATGGCGCGGGATGCTGCAGCGGACGACCGGCGGCGGCGCCATGCCGCGGACGGCGGCAACCGCGACCGCGGCGTTCGCGGCCGAGACGCTCGGCGCCGACGAGCTTCAGGCGAGTGCCCAGGCGTCGGGCGGCCCGTCAGGCGTTCCGACCCATGGGCGCGCACCTGCGGGCCGTACGCCTTCGGGCCGTACGGGCCGGGGGTCGGGCGGCGCGGCCTCGCCGGTCCAGCGTGAAAGTTACGACCCCGACGACCCGCGCAACATCCAGAGTGCCGACCAGGCGCCGCGCCCCCGGGCGCTGCAGCCGATCTGGAAGCGCAGCCCCGTGGTGGCAATCCTGTTGCTGCTGTTGCTGGGCGCGGGGGTGAGTGGCGGCGCGTTTGCCGTGCTGTCGTATTTCTCGCCCGATCTTCGCGGCCTCCTCGCCCCGACGCCGGAGCCCGCAGGACTTTCCGGTGGATCGGCCGCGGCGGAAGGGGCGACGGCAACCGAAGGTTCCGGCGGCGGCGAAACCGGCGAAGCGGGCGCTACCGGCGAAACCGGCTGGGAAGGCTCTACCGGTCAGCAGGCCGAAAAGCCCGAGCCTCCCGAGGGCGGCAGCACCGGCGGCGAAGAAGGCAGTGGCAGCACGAGCGAAGGAACCCCGGGCAGCACGGCGGGCGCCGGCGCTGAAGGGGGCGAAGCCCCGAAGGTGAAAGCCGAACGCGAGCGCAAGCAGCGCGAGGAAGACACGCTCCGCGCCCGCATCGAGAAAGAGGAACGCGCGAAGGTCGCGGCCGAAGGAAAGGCCAAGGTCGATGCCTTGCGGCGCAAGAAGATCGAGGAGGAGGCGCGCGCCAAGGTCCGCGGCGAGATCGAGGCCAGGCGGAAGGCCGAAGCCAGGCGCAAGGCCGAGGAAGAACGCAAGCGCATTGCAGCCGACCCGAAAGCGAAAGCCCGTGCCGAAGCCGCGGCGCGCCGCAAGATCGAGGCCGAGGCCCGCGCCAAGGTTGCTGCCGAAGCGCGCACGAAAGTCCGCGCAGAAGCCAGGGCCGAAGCACGCCGCAAGGCTGCGATCGATGCCAAGGCACGGGCCGAAGCGACTGCGCAGGCGCGTGCCGAA
>JAJFFI010000098.1 GCA_021776755.1 Alphaproteobacteria bacterium
CAGATCGGTCACCGGGCAGGCCTTGCCGTCAGGCCTCGGCTCGCGGATCAGCGTTACCGCGTCGGCGTTCAACTGCAGCTCGCCATCCGGCCCTTTCGTGTAGGAGAGGAAGCCCGCGTCGGTTGCCGCCCACACCCGTCCCCCCGCGATCGCAGCCCGCGAGATATCGTCGATCGCCAGCCGGCCGTTGCGCCAGGGAATGCTGTGCCAGTCGCCCTTCAGATCCTGGTATTCGTATTTTGCCGCCGTCCCGGCGCCGACCGCAATCCGCATCTGGCCGTAGCGGTATGTCTGGCCGGCGGAATCGCGCAATTGTTCCGCGAGCGCCACAACACGCTGAGGTTCGTCGACCGCCTGCCACGCCTGCCCCACCAGCCGACCCGCGCCGTTCTTCCCGACCGCGTATAGCCCGGGCTCAACCGTGATGCCGGCGCTCCGGAACCGGTCGGCCACGCAGAGCAACCGTTCCGGCCGGATCGCCGAGAGGTCATAGAGCCGCGTCGCCTCGCCGATCGCGAGGGACGCCTTGGCGTTCTCGCCGGTCTGGACCATGCCGCGAAACGACAGGGTCGCCGTCACGCCGCCGCAGAGTGCGGCATCCAGCAGCCGGTCGTGTTCGAATTGTCCCCCGGCCATGATGACCCGGCGCCGCTCGGACAGTCCGTCCCGCGCACCCGGGAAGGCGCTCGCGATCTTGTAGGTGCCCGTCACTCGGAGGCCATCGCGCTGCCAGCTCCAGAAGTGATCCTCGGCAAGCCGCGCGCGGCCGGACATCAGGGATGCCTTGCAGGGGATTGCCGTCAGCGTCACGTAGGCACGGCACCCGGCGGCGGTTTCCGCCACGACGAGCCCCGGCGCCTCAACAGGCTCGAAGACCCTGGCGACCGTGCCGGTCGGATGAATCGCATTCGCCTGCCGCAACCCGTATCCGCTCCCCTGATGATAGGCCTGAACGCCCCCTTCGGTGCCGACATAGAGATACGGCGCCAGCCATTGCATGTCCGTCACGACGTCGAACGGCATGCCGTCGGCCGTAATCTCGAACGGCTGCCAGTCGCCTACTGTCCCGGGTACCACCGATTTCAGTTCCGAGACGACCTTGCCGTTTTCAATCCGGAACCGCAGCAATAGATCGGACGCGAGCACCCGTGCGTCGAACGGATTGACCTTCGCCGCAGCGGGCAGGAATTTACCGTTGGCCGAACTCCAGCGCGTCACCACGCCTTCATGCAGGCGATAGATCTCGCCGCCATGGGTCAGCAACCGGCCCGCGGGAACCGGCGGATACCATTCGGGCGCCGCGGTTACCGCGTCCATGCCGATGCGTTCCTCGATACCCCCGGCCGTGACGATGAGGAGATCCCGGTCCCGGGCTATGGCGCCAGACAGCCGGTCGCGCGCGAAACCGGCTCCGTTGGCGTTTTCCACGAGCGTCCATTCTCCAGGCGCCGTGCCCTTTCCGGTCCCTGGACTTCCGGCATCGGTGACCCGCATCCCGCCGGGCGACACGGACCAGGTCCATGCCATGGTTTCGATCGCCGTCCAGGCCGATGTGGCCGGACTTTCGGCAGGTTGCCAGCCAGCCGCGGTGCGCAGGAACCACGAGCTTCCGCGCCGTGCATAGGCCCCTCCCCGCAGCGGCGTCCGGAGTTCATCGGGAACGGGAGTGCCGGCCGGGCCCGTGACGAGACCGTGTTCCGGGGAAAGCCCGTGCACGCCCGCGCCGCTCAGGATCAACAGTCCCTTCGGCCCAAGTGCGATGCCACGGCGGGAATCCCACGTGAAACCCTTCGTCCCCCACGGTGTCACGGGCCCTGCGTCGGTGTTATACAGCGCGGTCAGACCACCCCGGAAGAGGTCCTCGCTGAACTGCAACCTGCCAGCCGTGACCAGAATGCTGCCCGTCGGACGAATCGCCGGTGCGCTGTTGGTCTTCCCGATCCGGACCGTCCGCTCGCGCGAGGCAAACCGCCCGTGTGCCGCGACGACAGGACCCGGAAGGGACGCCGGAAGAAAACGGATATCCGGATCATCGAGCCAGAAGGTATCACCGCCGTAGCGCCAGATACCGTGATCGTTCGCCGCATAGATCCCGTCTTCCCGGGCGAGCAGCGTCTTGATGCCGTCGGCAAGGAACCGTCCGCCAGGAAACATTTCGGCCGGGGTCATGGTTATCTGGCCATTCGGAGTCCGCACCGAAAACTTCCGCGTCTCCCGGTTCCAGACAAGCCAGCCGGCATCGAGCGGCGCCGCCTGCGGAAGCTCATTGACCGCGACCACGCCGAGACTGGTGATACCGCTCTTGCGCCGCACGATCAGCGCACCTGCCTCGCCCGTTGTCGTTAGATAGCGCGGAGGATCGAAAACCGTCTTGCCACCCGGAAGGGCTGAAACGCGCGTGCGATACTTCGGCCAGTCATCGATCGCGGCATCCGGGCGCCGCGCCTTCAGGGTGTCAGTCAGGACTGAATAATTGCCTGCCGTGATGACCCGGTAGCCCTTGCCGCCGGCCCCGGCAAACCGCGCGATACCACCTCCGGGATCGATCACCCGCACCGGACGCGCCGGAACGGCCACCGACCCCAGCACCCTCAAGCACAGACCTGCCGGCGGCGGACACCCCCGCCGTACCAGATGGGTCAGGCGCCCTTTGCCATAGACCCAGTAGCTGCCCTCACGTCCCGGCAGGATGGTTTCGACATCCGCCAGAGTGATTCCGGACCCCAGCACGCCGCCATCGACATAGGCGCCCTGCTCCCAGCGATAGATCTGGCCGCTGTCCGAAACCGCAACAAACTGGCCGTCATCCTCGATGCTCGAAAACGCAATCTTGCCCGATGGCAGTGGATGCGCCTTGAAGCCATCCTGTCCGTAACGGCGCCATTCGGTGCCGAACCGCGCCCAGAATTCGCCGCCCGCATCGACCTTGATGTCGGTCACGCCCGGGTAGAGCCGCCAGCCGTCTTTCTCGCTGAGGTCCGTAATCTCGGCCAGACCGCGGGTCCTCGACAGCAGCCAGAGCTTCGAGAATTTGAGCCGGGCATCGACGATATCGCCATGGCTCTGCAGCGCCGGATCTAGCTTCGCCTCGACATGGCGGGACGGGTCGATCGCACGAAGCTTGCCGGCTTCGACGAGCACCAGCCAGCTCCGGAAGTTCCATGCGGCCGAAACCTGCTTCGGATCGACTGGAATGGGTGGCGGTGTCGCGGCCTCGCAGCGGTCGATGGCTGTGTCACCGGGGCGGCAGCGGACAACGCGCCCCACATCCGGACCAGCACCACCAAGCCGCCAGATCGAGCCCTCCCGGTCAATCGCGATCTGCTCGCCCGGCGTGCGCTCAAACTTCAGGAACGGCCCAGCCCGGACCTCGCCGTTCTGCGCGCCGGCATGCCAGACCCGGCTGCCGTCCTGCGTGAGAATGTAGCGGTTGAACACCCGGTGCAGTTTCAGTCCCTTGCCCTGGACCGGGAGCAATTCGTCGGCGAGCCATTCCCGCGTCCTGGGATTGAACCGCTTGAGGCGGTCGCGCATTAGAAACAG
>JAJFFI010000099.1 GCA_021776755.1 Alphaproteobacteria bacterium
GCTCGAGAAAATCGAAACCGTCCGCGCGACGACCGCCAAGGTCGAAATCCTGAAAACCAAATACGTCAGCGAACAATCGATGATGGACAACATCGTCCCGGTGCGGGAGATGCTCGGGACAGCAATCGAACTGTTCGGGGAAAAGTTCGGCGAGATCGACGAGATCGAACGCGACGTCATCGACTCGCTGAAGAACATCGTGACCCAGGTCCGGATCATCCAGGAGGTCCGCAATGATCTCTATTGCCGTCTTAGCGTGTGGGACGATCTGCTGGAGCGATGGAACGCCACCGAAGCGCGCCGGTCGTCGGTTGTCGAAGTCCTGTTGCGCGAAACCTACCGGTTTCTCGCGCCCCGCTTCCTGAAGACGGACGACTGGACGCTGATCACCAAGGCCCTCGACCAGCGCGGCGAGAACAGCGCACAGATGGAATGGTCGCTGAGGACATAGCCTTCCCGCACATTTTCTAAAGGTGCTTCCCGCACCAGGGGCAATTCTCGATTGTGATGTAGGACGTGCCCCCGTCGCGAACGGGCAGGCCGTATTCATCGCCGAACTTCATCACCACCACATCGGGGCAATCGAACGGGTTCGGATGCTCGTCGCAATGAGTCGGGCCGTAATAGGCGACGTGGACGCAGGGATGCGCCGTCGGGTCTTCGCCGCGCACCTTCACGCTTTCGCCCATGTACCAGTCGCTGCAGTCGCCGCAGCGGTTCAGATGATCGAACCACATGTCCTGGGTCGGCCCGTCGATCGCACCTTTCTCGGGGTTGAGTTCGGATGCGACAGGATAGAGCTCGCGGAATTCGGTGCAGCTCATCCGGGGTTTGCGATTGCGGGCCATCTCGGGGACAGGACCTGCGCCGTTACTGGCGCGCCACCATCAGCTTCTTGATCTCGGCGATGGACTTGGCCGGGTTCAGGCTCTTCGGGCAGGTCTTGGTGCAGTTCATGATGGTGTGGCAACGATACAGCCGGAACGGATCTTCCAGCGCATCGAGCCGCTCGCCCGAGTATTCATCGCGGGAGTCGGCGATCCATCGGTAGGCTTGCAGCAGCACCGCGGGCCCGAGATAGCGGTCGCCGTTCCACCAGTAGGACGGACAACTCGTCTGGCACGAGAAACACAGGATGCATTCCCAGAGGCCGTCGAGCTTGGCCCGGTCCTCGGGCGACTGCAGCCGTTCCCGCTGGGGCGCCGGCGTCTTGGTCTTGAGCCAGGGCTCGACCTCCTGCAGCTGCGCATAGGGAATCGTCAGGTCGGCCACAAGGTCCTTCACCACCGGCATGTGCGGCAACGGGTAGATCTTGAGCATGCCGCTCTTGGGCATGACCATCGTGCAGGCGAGCGTGTTGGTGCCGTTGATGTTGAACGCGCACGACCCGCACACACCCTCGCGGCAGGAGCGGCGGAACGTCAGCGTCGAGTCGATCTCGTTCTTTATCTTGATGAGACCGTCCAGAATCATTGGTCCGGTCTCGTCGAGGTCCAGATAGAACGTATCCTCGCGCGGATTCTCGCCGTCGTCCGGATCCCAGCGGTAGATCTGGAACGTGCCGACGCGCGCCGCCCCCTCCGGCTTCGGCCAGGTCTTGCCCTTCCGGACCTTCGAGTTCTGCGGCAGTGTGAATTCGGCCATGTCTGCTGTCTCTTGGTTCTGCCCCTGCCGTCATTCCCGCGAAGGCGGGAATCCAGTCTACGGCTGACATGGACCCCCGGCTTCGCGGGGGTGACGAATTGGTGAATGTGGCTCCGTCAATAAACCCGCTTCTTCGGCGGGAAGGATTGGACTTCGTTGCTCAGCGGCTGCAGCACCACCGGGCGGTAGTCGGACTTCGTCTTGCCGTCCGCGCCGCACCACATGAGGGTGTGCTTCATCCAGTTCTCGTCGTCGCGATCAGGGTAATCCTCGTGGGCATGCGCCCCGCGGCTTTCCTTGCGGTTGTTCGCGGAGTTGATCGAGACCTGCGCCTGGTAAAGCAGGTTGTCGAGCTCAAGCGCCTCGGCAAGATCCGAGTTCCAGATCATCGAGCGGTCGTTCACACCGGTGCCGTCCTTCTTGGCCCAGACTTTGTTCATCTCCTCGACGCCCTCGCCGAGGGTCTCGTCGGTGCGGAAGACGGCGCAGTACTGCTGCATCGTCTTCTGCATCTCAAGACGCAGGGCGGCGACCGGCTGATCGCCCTTCGAGTGGCGCGCCGCATCAAGCCGGTCGAGCGCGAAATCTGCGGCGTCATCCGCGATCGGCTTGTGGGACGCGCCCGGGGTGATGATCTTTTCGGCCTGGTTCGCGGCCGAGCGCCCGAAGACCACGAGATCGAGCAGCGAGTTCGAGCCCAGCCGGTTCGCGCCGTGCACCGAGACGCTGGCATTCTCGCCGATCGACATCAGGCCGGGCACGGTCTCGATGTTGCCGTTCTTCCTGGTCACGACCTCGCCGTGCATGTTCGCCGGCACGCCGCCCATGTTGTAGTGCACCGTGGGCAACACCGGGATCGGCTCCTTGGTCACATCGACGCCGGCGAAGATGCGCGCGCTCTCGGAGATGCCCGGCAGCCGCTCGTGGAGGATTTTCGGGTCGAGATGTTCGAGGTGAAGGTGGATATGGTCGCTCTCGGGTCCGACGCCGCGGCCCTCGCGGATTTCAAGCGTCATCGCGCGGCTGACCACGTCGCGCGACGCCAGATCCTTGGCCGACGGCGCATAGCGCTCCATGAAGCGCTCGCCCTCGGAGTTGGTCAGATAGCCACCTTCGCCGCGGGCACCCTCGGTAATCAGCACGCCCGCGCCGTAAACCCCGGTCGGATGAAACTGGATGAATTCCATGTCCTGCAGCGGCAGGCCCGCGCGGGCCACCATGCCGTTTCCGTCGCCAGTCTGGGTGTGGGCGCCGGTGCAGGAGAAATAGGCGCGGCCGTAGCCGCCGGTCGCCAGCACGACGGTCTGCGCCTTGAATCGGTGGATGGTGCCGTCGTCGAGGTTCCACGCCATCACACCCTGACATGACCCATCATCCGGGTTCATCAGGAGATCGATGCCGAAATACTCGATGAAGAATTCCGCGTCGTGCTTGATCGCCTGCTGATACAGCGTGTGCAGCATCGCGTGCCCTGTGCGGTCGGCGGCCGCACAGGTGCGCTGCGCGGTGCCCTCGCCGTAGTTCGTCGTCATGCCGCCGAACGGGCGCTGGTAGATCTTGCCGTCGGCCGTCCGCGAGAACGGCATGCCGTAGTGCTCGAGCTCGATGATCGCCGGACTCGCCTCGCGGCACATGTATTCGATGGCGTCCTGATCGCCGAGCCAGTCCGAGCCCTTGACGGTATCGTACATGTGCCAGCGCCAGTCGTCCTCGCCCATGTTGCCGAGGGCGGCCGACACACCGCCCTGGGCCGCGACAGTATGGCTCCGGGTCGGGAAGAGTTTGGAGACACAAGCTGTGCGCAGCCCCTTGGCCGCCATGCCGAAGGTCGCGCGGAGGCCAGCGCCGCCCGCGCCCACGACAACGACGTCGTATTCGTGATCGACGATCGGATAGGCGCGCCCGTTTACCGCGGGTGCTGCCATCCCATTGCCATTGCCTTTTTTGTCGTCAGCCATGTCCCGGCTTATCCTGAAAGCGATATGAGAAGAATGGAGTAGATTGATGCCGCGGCGAGGACGAAGCAGAGAAACTTCACCAGCAGCAGGCTCGTGATTTTCACCGCCTTGGCGTGAACGTAGTCCTCGACCACGACCTGAATCCCCAGCCAGGCGTGATAGAAGGTCGCGATCACCATCAGGATCAGGAACACCGAAACGATCGGGTTGCCGATCCAACCCGCGACCGCGGCGTAGGGTTTGCCGACCAGGCCGATGACCGAAACCACGAACCATAGCGTCAGCGGCACGAGCGCGATCGCCGTCACGCGCTGCATCCACCAGTGATGGGTGCCTTCCTTGGCCGAACCGAGACCGCGGACGCGGCCAAGCGGTGTGCGCGCCACTGCCTCAGCTCCCCACGTTGCCAAGCGCCATCGCCCAGGCGATGACGGTTAGGAGGATCGAGCCCGCGACGACGGCCCAGCCCGAGGCGTAGGCCGCCTTGAGTTCGAGTCCCGCACCCATGTCCCAGAACAGGTGCCGGATGCCGTTCAGCAAGTGATAAAACAGTGCATAGCTCCAGCCGGCCATCAGCAGGATGCCGAGCCACGACGAGAGAAAATCGTTCACGTCGTCGAGCGCTTCCGGACCCGCGGCAACGGCCCCGATCCACCACACAAGCACCAGCGTCCCCACCGCCAGCGCGAGACCGGTCAACCGGTGAGTGATCGACAGCATCGATGTCAGCTGCGGTTTGTAGATCTGAAGGTGCGGTGAAAGCGGCCGGTTCGGGCCTTTGGTTTCACTTGCCATGAAGTTCCCCGTGGGGCCGGGAGCCCCGAAATTCCGGCAATGGCCACCAGAACGGACCAGTGCGTGAAGATCGCCTTTGTTTAGTCCCGCACCTGCCGTTCGTCAACGCGAGGGGACGCCGCAACGGCCGCTCTTGACAAATCATATATCGAATCGATATATATCATTAAATAATATAACTCTTCGATACATAGGAGATTGCCGTGAAGCAACCGCACATCGACGCCAAAGCGACCTGTCTCGGGGCTCTCATGCTCGGGGAAGCGTCGGGTTATGAGATCCGCAAGCGATTCGAGTCGACGTTCAGTCACATGCTCGATATCGGATTCGGATCGATCTATCCGGCGCTCGCGGAGCTTGAGCGCCTGGGCATGGTCGATGCCGTCGAGGTGCGCCAGACGGGGCGCCCCGACAAGAAAGTCTACAGCATCACCGAGGCAGGCCGCGCGTCGTTCATCGAGACGCTGCTGACCTGTCCCGCGCGCCACAAGGTGCGGTCCGAGTTCGGCATGGTGCTGTTCTTTGCCGATATGTTGCCGCGCGAACGCATCGACGCCGTGCTCGACCAGCGTCTGGTGGAACTCGACGATCTGGCCGGGATTACCGAAACCTGGCTGGCCTCGGACGAGGGCAAGAACGCCCCTGCCGGCATCCGGTTCGCCGCCGAATACGGCCTTGAAATCATGAATGCCAACCGCCGGTTCATCCGCACCAAGCGGGACGAACTAACGGCGCGTCTCCCTGCAAAATCAGGTCCGGCCAATGTCCCGGACATCCCCCGGAAACAGAGCCCCCAGAAACAGAGCATCGCGTGAGCACCATGACCGAGAACAACAACAAACCGGACTCCCGGAAATCCGGCATCCTTGCCGCCGTGGCCGTGCCTTTTGCCCGCCTGTCCCGCTGGCACCGGAAGCTGCCATCTGCCTGGAAACCCGTGGCACTCTCGCTCGGCCTGCTGCTCCTCATGGGCGGCTGGTTCCTGACCGGAATTCTGATGCCGTCTACACCGGAATCGGTAACCGCGCAGGCGCCGGAAGCCCGGCCGGCAATGAAGGTCGAGGTCAAGGACTCGACCGCCCAGCAGGTGGCGCGCGAAGCTCTCGTCGAGGGCGAGGTCGTTCCCAACCGGCTGGTCACGCTGCGCGCGGAAACCGCCGGCGCGGTCAAGGAGATCGTCGCCACCGAGGGCGCGATGCTGCAGGAAGGCGACATCATTCTCCGCCTCGACGTCGGCGCGCGGGAGGCTGAACTTGCCGAAGCCCGCGCCGTGCTCGATCAGCGCCAGAAAAAATACCAAGCCAC
>JAJFFI010000100.1 GCA_021776755.1 Alphaproteobacteria bacterium
GTCTGCATGGCCAACAGTGTGAATGTCTGGGACATTGTGATCTGGGGAATTCTCACGATCGTCATCCAGTTGATCGCCTTCTTTGCCGTCAACCTGATCCTCAGTGGCCTGCCCAAACGCATCGAGGACGGGGAAATCCCAGCCGCAATCGTGCTGGTCGGCATCAAGCTTTCGGTAGCCGCCATCAATGCGGCCGCCGTGTCGGGTTAGCCCGATGCGCGCGGGCTCCGCACGACACGTGCTGACCGTCGCTGCCGCGGCCCTGTTGCTCGCGGCCTGCGGCGGCGAAGACGAGAAAACCGCCAAATCGCCGGGCGGAGCGAACCCGGGCGACTCGATCAACCAGCCCATCAACCGGAAGGTCCCCGGCACGTCCCGCGCCTGGGGGCTGGTGACCGACCCCAAGGACGAGGACAGCTATGTCGAGCGGCGCACGCCGCGCCGGCCGCATCCGGAAGCGGGCGCCAGCCTGCCGCCGCCCTCGTCGCGCGATCCGCAGTTCACGATCAAGATCGGCGAGAAGAAGAACAGTACCGGCACGGCCTTTGCCATTGCCGACAGCGGCGTGTGGCTCACTGCCCGGCATGTCGCTTTCGGCTGCCGGGTGATCGGAATTCTCACCGGGCCCCGCAAGGGCTTCAAGGTGCTGAAATCTGTCATCCACCCGAACGCCGACGTCGCCATCCTCTTCACCGAGAAAGGCGCGCCCTATTTTCCGGTAGCACCGGCGAATCACCGGCTGGCACTCGGGCAGAGCGGGTTCCATTTCGGCTATCCGCGGGGCAAGCCGGGCGATGTGCATTCCCGCATCATGGGCCGTCGGATCATGCGGGTGCAGGGCCGCTACAGCACCGCCGAGCCGGTCGTGGCCTGGGCCGAGCAGGCCCGGTTCCCTGAAACCCAGGGGCCGCTTTCAGGCCTTTCCGGCGGGCCGATCCTCGACAAGGACGGTACGGTTGTAGGTGTGCATGTCGCAGGGTCGATCCGGCGCGGGCGGATTTATTCGGTGACACCGAACTCGATGCATCAGGTCATCCAGCAAGCCCGCGCGCGCATTGGCGGACAGCGGCAGAACAGCCTCGACCGGAACATGCTGAACCCTCAGGACTACCCGCGCTATGGCGCCGAGGTGCGCCGGCAGCTGACGTCGGCCAAGGTGCTGTGCTTGGTGAACGATCCGGGGCAGCAGCAACGCCGCCCGCCGCCGCGGTACGACACTTCGGGAGAGGGTTCCGACCCGGCCTGAGCGGAAGCTATTCGCCCGTGAAAGCGGGCTTCCGCTTGCTTACAAAGGCGTCGATGCCTTCACGCCCGTCCCGGCCCCGGGTCATGTCCGAAAGCGCACGGGACTCGAGTTCCATCTGGGTCTCGATCGGGTTTTCGAGACTGGCCTGCATCAACCGCTTCACCGCGCCATAGGACCGCGTCGGCCCGGCCGCAAACTGGCGGGCGAGTTTCATCGCCTCATCCATCAGATCGGCCGCCGGCACCGCGCGGGTGACGACGCCGAGGTCGGCGGCCTCGGCCGCGGTCAACTTGGCGTTGGTCAGCGCGAGTTCCATCGCCTTCCGGAGCCCGACGATCCGGGGCAGGAACCAGGTCGAACTGCCATCGGGCGAGAGACCGGCCGCCGTATAGGCCATCGTCATCACGGCGGTGTCGGCCATCAGCACGATGTCGCCGGTGAGCGCGAAACTCATTCCACCGCCCGCCGCCGTGCCGTTGATCGCGATGATGACCGGCGCATCGCCCCGCATGAAGCGGGACACCGCGAGGTGGAAATCCCCGGTCACGCCTTTCAGGAACGCCGGCATGTTGTCGCCCTCGGCGTGGAAGCTCTTGAGGTCTCCGCCGGCGCTGAACCAGCGGTCGCCTGCGCCGGTGATGACGACGGCGCGGATTTCCGGATCCTCGTCGCAACGAACGGCCGCCTGGTTGAGGTCGCGCGCCATGGCGGCATCGATGCCGTTGGCCTCGTCCGGGCGATTGAATGTGATCGTCGCAACGCCGTCCGCGACATCGAACAGCAGCGTCTTGAAGTCGATCATGCCGTGATGTCCCGAAGCCTGAGCCCTACATGTCGAGCAGGATGCGCTGGGGATCCTCGATGCACTCCTTGACGCGCACGAGGAAGGTCACCGCCTCGCGGCCGTCGACGATGCGGTGATCGTAGGACAGCGCCAGATACATCATCGGCCGCACCTCGACCTTGTCGCCGATCGCCACCGGGCGCGGCTGGGTCTTGTGCATCCCGAGGATCGCCGACTGCGGCGGGTTCAGGATCGGGGTCGACAGCAGCGAGCCGAAAACGCCGCCATTGGTGATCGTGAACGTGCCGCCGGTCATCTCGTCGATGCCGAGTTTTCCGTCGCGGGCACGGGTCCCCATGTCGACAATCGAGGCCTCGATCTCGGCAAAGGACTTCTCGTCGCAGTCACGAACCACGGGAACCACGAGGCCGTTCGGGGTCGAGACCGCGATGCCGACGTCGTAGTGATTCTTGTAGACGATTTCGTCGCCGTCGATCTCGGCGTTGACCGCCGGCAGTTCCTTCAGCCCCACGACGCTCGCCTTGGCGAAGAACGACATGAAGCCGAGCTTGGTGCCGTGCTTCTTTTCGAAGGCTTCCTTGTACTGACCACGCACGGCCAGCAGGTTCGTCATATCCACCTCGTTGAAGGTGGTCAGCATGGCCGCCGTGTTCTGGGCCTCTTTCAGGCGCTCGGCGATCCGCTTGCGAAGGCGGGTCATCTTCACCCGTTCTTCCCGCGGTCCCGCATCCTTCGACGCCCGGCTTTCCTGCTTCGAGTCCGATTTTTCCTTTTTTCCGCCGCCGTCGAGGAAGGCCTGCACATCCTCCTTGGTGATGCGCCCGTCCTTGCCGGTGCCCTTCACGTCAGAGGGGTCAACGTCGTTCTCTTCGAGCATCTTGCGGACAGCCGGGCCGTGGTCGCCAGCATCGCGATCCTTGCCGCTGTCATCGCCATCGCTCTTCTTGTCGCCATCGTCCTTCTTGCCACCATCATCCTTCTTGTCCGACTTCTTTTCGTCAGTATCCTTTGCTTCGGCCTTTTCTTCCTTCTTCTCGTCCTTGGCGTCGTCCTTCTTTTCGTCCTTGCCGTCGCCGCCGCCCTTCTTGCCGGATGCGCCTTCCTCGATCTTGCCGAGGATCGCACCGACCTCGACCTCGCCGCCTTCCTCGACCGCAATCTCGGACAGCGCCCCCGCGGACGGTGCATTGACCTCAAGCGTGACCTTGTCGGTCTCGAGTTCGAGCAGCGGCTCGTCGGCCTCGACCGCATCGCCGACCTGCTTGAACCATTTGGCGACGGTGGCTTCGGTCACCGATTCGCCCAATGTGGGGACCTCGATATTTACGGCCATGGCGGATGTCTTTCCTTGTCAGCGATATGGCCCGCAGATGGCGGGGCCGTTCATGTCTCTCAGTCGATGGTCAGCGCTTCGTCCACCAGCGCCTTCTGCTCGGCGGCATGGCGTTTGGCCGAGCCGGTCGCGGGCGAGGCCGCGGCGGGCCGGCCCACGTAGCGCGGTCGGGTGTTCTTGAACTTGTGGTCGATCAGCACTTGCTCGAGCTTGCGGTCGACATAAGTCCAGGCGCCGGCGTTGCGCGGCTCTTCCTGGCACCACACGACCTCGGCGTGCTTGAACCCGGCGAGTTCTTCCTTCAGCGCCGCTTCCGGGAACGGCGCGATCTGCTCGAGCCGGAGGAAGTCGACATCCTTCTGCTTGCGGTTCGCGCGCTCCTCGAAAAGGTCGTAGTAAACCTTGCCCGAACACAGCACGACGCGCTTGATGTCCTTTGGCTTGGCCACGCGCTCGTTGTCGTAAAGCACCCGGTGGAAGGTCGTGCCGGGGCCCATTTCGTCCAGCGACGATACCGCGAGCTTGTGGCGCAGCAGCGACTTCGGCGTCATGCAGATCAACGGTTTGCGGAAATTACGACGCATCTGACGGCGCAGCACGTGGAAGAAGCTCGCCGGCGTCGTGCAATTGACGACCTGCATGTTGTCTTCGGCGCAGAGCTGCAGAAAGCGCTCGAGGCGGGCCGAACTGTGTTCGGGGCCCTGCCCTTCGTAGCCATGCGGCAGCATCATCACGAGGCCGCACATGCGGAGCCATTTCGATTCACCCGACGCGATGAACTGGTCGATGATGACCTGGGCGCCGTTGGCGAAGTCGCCGAACTGTGCTTCCCAGACAACCAGCATGTTGGGCTCGGCAAGGCTGTAGCCGTACTCGAAACCGAGCACGCCGAATTCTGACAGCGGGCTATTGATGATCTCGAACCGGGCCTGGTCCTCGGCCATGTTGTTGAGCGGGATATACGGCTCTTCGGTCTTCTGGTCCGTCAGCACCGCGTGACGCTGCGAGAACGTGCCGCGGCCGACATCCTGGCCCGACATGCGGACCGGCGTGCCTTCGGTGACCAGCGTGCCGAACGCGAGCGCCTCACCCAGCGCCCAGTCGATGTTCTCGCCCTTCTCGATGTTCTCGAGCTTGGCCTTGAACTGGCGGGCGATCTTCGAGTTGATATTGAAACTGTCCGGCACCGACAGGATCTTTTTTCCGACTTCCTTCAACCGCTTGATCGGGACCGCGGTATCGCCGCGGATGTATTCGCCGCGCGATGCCTCCATCCCCGACCAGGAACCCTCGAGCCAGTCTGCCTTGTTGGGCTTGTAGGACTTGGCCGCGTCGAAATCTTCCTGCAGCCGTTTCTGGAAAGCGTCGACGCGCTCCTTCAGCCCGTCCTCGGTGATACGGCCCCGCTTGAGGAGTTCCTTTGCGTAGACCTCGGACACCGGCGGATGTTTGCCGATCGCCTCATACATCAGGGGTTGCGTGAACTTCGGCTCGTCGCCCTCGTTATGACCATAGCGGCGGTAGCACCACATATCGATCACCACGTCCTTCTTGAATTGCTGGCGGAATTCCATCGCGATGCGAGAGACATGGACGACCGCTTCCGGATCGTCGCCGTTCACATGGAACACCGGCGCCTGGACAATTTTCGCGACCTCCGAGCAATACGGCCCTGAACGCGAAGCAGCCGGTTTCGTTGTAAAACCGATCTGGTTGTTGATGATGAAGTGGATCGTGCCGCCTGTGCGGTAGCCCTTCAACTCCGAAAGATCGAGCGTCTCCGGCACCAGTCCCTGGCCCGCGAATGCCGCGTCGCCGT